>DAOSBX010000049.1 GCA_035361075.1 Candidatus Hydrogenedens sp.
CTGGCAAAGGATTCAGATTCGTATAGGCTGGAACATTTATACTACCCACCGTAGGAACTGTTATGTCGTAAATAGTGCTCGTTCCACCATTACCGGTAGGTGAACTGCTCCGGTTTCCGGCACCATCTTCTACAACTACATCAAAGTAGTAAGTGCCTTCTGAGACAGGGGTGAAGTTGAAACTGCCGTTGGGTGCAGAAGTGGAACTGAGTCCGCTATAAGTCCATGTGCCACCGGTTTCTTTCTTATACCAGAGTTCTACTTTGTTAACACCGCTGGATGTATCGGCAGCACCGGTGTAATTTATCGTAATAGGCGTAGTATTCGCAGTTGCGGGCGAAGTTACCGTAGAGATAGTTGGCGTGTCTATTTTGATACCACCGCCGACATGCGTAGCGCTGTTGGGTGAGGTAAGGTTCCTACCGGCAGAATCTTTGACAGAGGCTGAGACGGTGATAGTTACATCGCCGCCATCTCTCATTTCACCGGCAATCCATGTAAGCCTATAGGTATGACCTGTAAGGAACTGCACACTAAATGGGTTCGTGCTTAATGTGCCCTTACCAGTGCCGGAGATGGTAAAACTACTGGCGGTAATTGTGCTACCATCCATCTGTTGGCTGAAGGTAATATCTACGACTCGTTGTCCTTTTACTTCTACCGCAGTAACAGTAGGAGCGGTGACTTGGGTATCTGACAAAATGCTTACATTATCAATCACTACTGAATTGATACCCGTTTCACCTTCACCGAATTGAAGCAGAATGCCGTGCGGGACTCCACTCCATGCGCCGGTATGACCGGAAGGCTGACCTGTCGTGTATGGGATGAGGAAATTATAGCGTTTGATTCCCTTATTAGTCGGGATAGTCCATTTCCTTGCAGTTTCGTAATCATCGCCTAATCTTAAGCCATCATTCCGCCAGGCAAAACGTAATGTAAAATCGTTTCGGTCAGTTTGAGTGGCTGGGTTTACATCGACCTGTAGCCATCTATAGGTGGAAGGTGCCCCAACAATAAAGCCGAGATTTTCTATGCCGAGTGTCCCTGTGCCCGTGACGGTTCCTACACCACTGGCAATATTTAATAACGTTCCGCCATAAGGCGAATGCTTGGCAGAGACCCAACTACCGCAGTTATTCCCATATAAATTATTGTTTCCAGCAGTGGAAAAGTCCCAAGTATATGGTCCGGTTGCCCATGAAAGTGAATTGTAAAGGGTAATATAATCATAATAGAAGGTAGCGGAGGTATTCTCTGTTGCAGGATCAATGCGAAAATTATTTATTGTTCCGGGTGCACCGAGCCAGGAATTGCCAGATGTGCGAGTGCCCATATCTACCAGCAGGCATTGGTAGCCATTGTTTGGATAGAAATAATAGTCTTTATTAACATACCAGCCTGCACCCGTTCCGGGGAAACCAAAGGTTTGCATCATTGCGGGATTGTTGTTCCCGTATCCGGTGATATTGGCACGGAGTAACAGATAACGGTATGATGAGGGATTAAAATGTTGATTGTACACATATATAAATGGGTCGCTTCCAGTGGTGTTAAGACTTAGTACACCACCATTTGCCTGTAGATTTGATATTTGCTGGACTGCAGTCCAACCTTGTTTATGGTTACCGACATCGAATTGCCAATCGGGTATTGGCTCACGACGTAGACCAATGTAGTAAATTCTTACATTTCCACTTGAAAGTCCGCCCGTATCGAAGCGAATTTGCGTTATAGTTCGTCCGTTCCAGACGCCCGATTTACCTTCTTCTGAAAGTCGTTGAGGAATATTAATGAGATAAGTGTATCTTCCTACTCTTGATGGGAAGACTACAGATCTTGCTTCTTCATATCCTCCTTCTACAGTTGTGCTATAAAACATCTGGAAGAAGTTGTCTGAAGGGGAAAATTCTATATCTGCTTGTAGCCATGGATAATCAGACCCGCTAATCCTTAAATCGCCCGGAGATTGAACATACGGGTCACTGCAGTTAAATTCAAAATATAAATAGCCTCCGGTGACTTGCTGATTTTGAGCACAACTGAATCCACCCCAGCCTTCAAAATCGCCGTTCGTTTCGAAGTCCCAGACTGCCCCACGAGAATTACTACCAAATGTTATACCGAACCAGTAAATTTTGACATTACAGCCAGAAAGAGCACCGGGGTCAAGCCGAATTTGACGGATAGTTTTACCTAACCACGAGTTCGGGTCTTTCCCTTCTGAGGATAATACTTGAGGAATATTAACAAGATAAGTCTGTCTTCCTGTATAACCTGTAAAATGAATAGATTTTGCTTCATTCCATCCCCCATCCGCTGTAGTAATGAAGAACATCTGGAATGTCTGGTTCGATGAAGCTGTAAATTCTATATCAGCATGTAGGTAGCGGAAGTTAGAACCATTTACATTTAAGTTGTCTGGAGAGAATATTTGTGGGTCGCCTCCAGTTGTATCGAATGTTAACGCATCGCCGGAAACAGTAAAATTTGTCGTATAAGGGCCGGCAGACCATCCTTCAGTGTCCCCGTTAGTGTGGAATTCCCACACCACCGCATGAACGGTAAAAGAAAACAAAACAAATAAAATTGAACATCCTTCAAACAATAATTTCTTTTTCATTGTTGGACTCCTTCTAAAAATAAATATTTAAGACTATTAATAATTTGTTATAATATATTTTATAAAAAAAGTATTGTAGAGAAAAAATAATGAAAATAAAATCTGCTTATTTATTTTATCTTATGTTTATCCTTTGTCACTTTTTTTTATTATGTATCTGGTTACGATAGATTGTAATTCAATAACATAAAAGAACATTTTTTGTCATATTAATTTTATAGTTTCTTCATTAGGCTATTGTCATCAACTTGACTTTGAATAAATTCTATATTATCATTAATTTCATAATAATTTAATTTTTTAATCACATTTAATAAACATCAATGGGGTTGAATATGCTTAAAAAAATAGAGGATGGTCTTAAATATTTATTGGTAGGATTTATTTGTTTAATTATAACGATTTTACTCTGGTCATCAATTACAAACTCTTCGGAATATATAGAAAATGTGACAAATTTACCGAATTATAATTATATACCTGATGTGAAAAAATTAAAAGAGGAGGGCAAATTGCAAGAAGCTTTAGAATTGACCCGTTTTATTCTTAAACATCCCGATATGCCTGGACAGGAAGAAGCAAAAATACTTGAGCAAGAACTTGAAACAGAAATTAATTCTTTATGGGGAAAGATAAAGCGTTCTATTAGTGGATTTGTTTGGGGAAGTGGAAATTCCATTGAAGAGATAATAGGTGGAATAACTTCTGATATGATAGTTTGGGGTGACGTCAGAGATTTATTAAAACAGGGTTATTACAAAATTACAGGCAACGAAACTGATATGGTCATTGTTGCACTTGCCAGTGTAGGATTGTTAACTGAAGTAGTAGATGTTGCGGATTGGGCACCTGCAGTTTTAAAGGCTTTTCGAAAAGTAGGAGCATTATCAAAAAAATTTGCAGATTTCATTATTACTACAGCTAAAAATTCAGCAAAAGTCGGAAAACTTGATAATGGATTAAAGGTTGTTTTCAAGAGTGTAGCTGGATTGGTAGATAATTTAGGACTTGCTCGTTCAGCAACGGTGATGAAACATGTTGATACAGTTGACGATCTTACTTCAGTTGCAAAGATTGCAGAGAAAAATACGGATACTACATATCTCATGATTCGAAATGGTGGGAGTGATGGAATAGCCTTGATTAAACAATTGGGAAATAGTGAAGATGGGATTAAAATGATGAATGATGCTGTTAAAAAAGGACCTGGGGGAATTGCATGGCTTAAAAGAGGAGGTGCAGGCCGTAAGTACGTTTTAACAACACGATTTGGAGCAAGGATTTTAAAGAATTTAAGATTAGAAAGACCTCAACATCTTATAAAAGAAATTATAAAAACACACCCAAATTTGAAATTATTTTTCTGGGTAATTACTCTTTTATTTTTTGCAATTTCAATATTATCGTTTTATAAAGCGGTATGGAATTTTTACTATCTATTTATAGGAAGCAAATCCAAAACTCTCTCAAAAGATACCGCCAATTAATTAATATAATATCAGTAAAATGAGAATATATCGCCATTTACTTTTTAGATTTCATAGATGAAAACATAATGATTTAAAATACGATTTGTTTTTCTGATATTAGTTTGTCACTTTGTGAGTAGGGTTTTGTCGTTTAGTTTTCTTAGAGATAAATTGCTGGCGAATATGATTTTTGTTTGTCTATAACAACTTATGCGTGGACGTGGGGGTCCCATTCAAGTCCTTCGACCTTATGGAGATTGTCAATTCCTTCGCGGAGTATTTTAATTCTGTTTAAACGGCAATAACGTTCAACATCTCTTGTGTGGTCGCCATAAAAGATTACACGATGTAGTCCACTTGACCAGTTATATAGGAAGTTATCGATATTGTCAACTTTCACAGTTAATTTACTTCTACAGCCACGTTCATCAAGTGGACTATCTATGGCATCACCAATGCTATATAGTAATATGTCGGTGCCGATTAATCGTGCCATAGTAACCTTTTCCCCGACTGGCATTCTAACTTGTAGTGAAACACCGCGATTATCTTCTAAATGAGTGCGAACTATGTAGGGAGAAGGCTCTGTATTCGGCCCCTTCATTTGTGTTGCTGCAACGCAATGTGCGTGGATTATGGTGCTATTTGAAAGGTCAAACATTGGGTCTGTAACAAAACCTGTGCGTCCTACAAGATAGGTAAACAGTAGTTGTGTCATTGTAGATTTTAGGTCTGCTTCACACACGCCAGCAAGCAACGAATTGTTTAATCGAACAAATCCCAAGCATGGGTATCCCATATTATTTTCTATTAATTTCATCCCTAAACAATTCATTGTAATAGCCTGTGCGTTATAAGTTTTCATGAGATTCTTCATGGCAATGTACATTCTTGCCCCTTTCATCACGTCTTCCTTACTGGGCTCTACAATCTTTTCTGCTTCTTTAATCCATCTTTCTGCATCTGCAAGAACCTCGTTTTCGGATGCGTCTTCGTAGGCTTTCTGAAGTTCAGGCAGTTTTATCGTAATAATTTCAGTTCCAAATTTTTCTTTGGTAGAAGTGCAATAGGCTGGGTCTGCTTCTCCATAGTTTACATGGAGTATTCGCGTTTCCCGTAGTCTTTGAATAGCACGGAATGGTTTCACCGCTTCCGCAATGTCTGCAAATTGACTACTCGGAACAATATCAATACATTTTCCTTCTTTCTGCCATGATGGAACAATATGCCACTCATGGCCACAATAAGGCATGGTAAATATCATTACTGGCTTGTTCAGGTCAAATAGTCCTGAAATAAATCCGCCTGTGCCTAACGTCAGATGCAATACCAGTATGCCTGTTACATCCTTGAATTTTTCCTTTGCTTTTGCAAGTTCATCTTGATTGGTAACAAGACCGCCATCGATAAACTCAATATCGGCAAGTTTATCGTTAAGTTTGGCAATTTCCTGTTCATACCGATTTACCTCTGCTTTCAGGTCAACTTGATGCATAGGCCAACCAGGGGTCGGGACACCTACATACATTTTTCCTACTCTAACTTTATTCTTGATTTGTAATTCGGATAATTGTTCATGGTCAATGGTGGACTTCCCATAAATAGGCAGGTTAGCAACTGCTACCATACCAGCAGAAGCCAAAATAAATTGTCTGCGAGAACAGCCTGCTGAACAGTGTGAAACGTTTTTTGAATCGTGATTTGATGTATTCATGGCTCTTTTCCTTATGTTATATTTTTAATTATACATAAACAGTTCATTAATAACAAATAAAAAACTTTTATGGGGAAAACTTGTTTTTATATCTTTTCCTCATAGAAAGCTAACCCATAATTTTCTATATTGTTTTTGAGTCTCAATCTCTTTTCCGTTTATACTTTTTGTTATCTGTGTGTATTCGGTGATATCGAAGATAAAACAAAAAGTGCTAAAAGCATGGTAGACTTTAATCGTCGAGAATTTTTGTACCACAGCAGTCTTTACACACTTGGAATTCCTCCTCTGAATTTTCTTACAAAAGATTTTACAAAAGAAACTCGTCTCAGAGGCGGGATTTAATGCTCATGACCTTGGCACGGATGGATTTGGAGAAGTAGCCTCTGCGGGCGATTTCGCACAATTGGCACTGTGGCTTGCCTTGATGGGTGATGGAAAACTTCTTGACGATGCGGAACGACTTCTTCGTGTCCGACTCTTTGCATCCCAAATCACCGATACCCCTCCATTAAAACCTGTGCAAAATGATAACGCTTATATACATCGCGATTTAACGCAACATGTCATCGGAGCCTATGGAGGTTGTCACGAGCATCCTCACGGTGGGAAACAGGCAGTTACCGATGTAAGCTCCGCAGTGCTTCACTCCGTCATTGATTTATATCAGCATGCAGTTCAACTTGAGGGGGATACATTAAAAATACATTTTCACATCCCCTGTAAAACAAAATATGCTGATATAGAATCTAAACGAGAGAAGGAGGAGGCCATATTAAAAATCACTACAAAGAAACATTATCGTCTTATTATCCGTGTTCCGAACTGGACCCCAAAGGAAAGTATCTCTTTCACATCGGCAGGCAAACCTATCTCCGCTTCTATTACTGGGTGTTTTGCTTTTATTTCACAGGAGCGACCCGAAGGTACCGTAGAAATGATGTATCAATTACCTGAACGACTTACAAAAGATACGCTACGGGGAATCGAGTTCACCTATAAATAGTGCGGAGATGACATTATCGGAGTATCACCCAATACAGACTTCTATCCATTTTATCCGACTCTGGAATAGTTATATCTCTCACGATTGCTTCTCTTTTGGAATCATTGGGTTCGCTACAGACGGGGAATGAACTACTTTTATGCCGTAAAGTTGACAGAAGGCTTGCACCTCTCGTCGGTAATTCCCATAAAAAACAACTTGATGAAAACCCAAAACATCTTTACTCTCTTCTACATTGTCCATCTTAATTGAAAAATTTGTTCTACATCCACCCGCTGGAGGTGTATTAATATTTTCTGTAACGACACCCGTATCAAGAATAAGTTCATTGGGATTACTAAACCTAACTAATGTGACAGGCTGTCCTTCTTTCCACAATACTTGCAACGACACACCAATATTGGATTCAGAATGAGAACGAAGGATATAAGGTTCCGGAGGCTTGTCAAATCCATTTAATTTTGTGCCACATACACAATGAGCAGTAATAAGTTCATTTTTGACTGTTTCAGGAACGGGGTCATTCATAAAACCAGGTCTATCGAAAAGATAACTTACAAACATCAGAGAGAAGGCTCCAAAGATATCTGCCTCACAACCGTATGTTACACCGTGGTCTTGAAATAAGCATGCACCCATACACGGCGGAGTTGGAACTGTTTTCTGGGTAACCATGCCAAGACAGTCTGTCGTAATAGCATTGGCTTCCTCTACCCGAAGTAGATGTTTCCCCGCGACATAACTCCTGCCTGCATTTATCAAATCTTCATCCGTAGGCTCTATGACTTTCAGTGCATTCTTTTTCATCTCTTGGGCAATGTCTTTCACCTCATCTGTGACAGGAACCCTCTGAAACATCTCCTCCATCATACTACGAGGGACATGACGAATCTTCGTATTGAACCTATCCATAACTTCATCTTTTCGTTCATTCCCATGCACAACAAGGATACGAGTCGTCTCCAATTGTTTTTTTGCTCTAACCGCTCTAAATGCCTGGTCAACGGAGGATGTGTCTAATGTAGAAAGGATATACACACCTTCTTTCCTTGCAAACTCGTGTATCTGTGTCGTGAATACAGTACCTATAGGTGCCCATACAATCATAGGTATATGGGTACATTCATAAATCTGTTCAATTATTTTCCACTTTTTGCGACGCTGAATATGAATTAATATAGCATCTGGTTTTTCCGCAGAAATGAATTGGATAAATTTCTCAACAACAGAATCATCCTCAATAGGGTCGGGTAGCATTTCAAGAGTTACACCTACACGATTTGCAGAATCATAAAAAGCCTTCTCATATTCTTTACGATGTCCCTCAACGTCATAAGAAGAACCTGGCCAGCCTAACCAGTATGGCAGTTTGTCCCTGATAACGACACCTATAATCCGTACCTTCGGTTTTGGACGAAAAGTAGCAAGGTCAATAGGTCGTTTAAATTCACGTTCAGATGGAAATTCTGTCTGAGCAGAAACAAACAATGACGGGACTAATGCAGACATAGCTGTCGTGGATAAGAAACATCTTCTGCTCATCCCACAACAATCACAAGACGAATTATGAAAATACCTCTCTTTCATATTATTACCTTCCTAATAAATATTTCGTTGATTAATCTATATTAGAGTATATAAAATACAGATACAAATATACAAAGAAATTGATAATTCTAAAATTAAACTGAAATAACTACTGTTTCATAATTTCCTTTAGATGATAATACAACTAAAAAATTTTAAACTTGACAAATTGTGGTTTCTTTGATAGTATAACTATGTGGAAAGTTATAAGACTAACTCCCGACATCGGACACGCAAGTGTAAACCAATTTAATCAGTTTTAACCTTTTAAGATAGGAGTCATCTTTATGAAGAAAGGTTTTACTCTCATCGAACTACTTGTTGTCATCGCTATCATCGGTATTCTTGCTGCAATTCTTTTGCCTGCATTGGCAAGAGCCCGAGAAGCAGCAAGACGCTCAAGTTGTCAAAACAATCTTAAACAGTGGGGTATTGTTATGAAAATGTATGCGAACGAAACCAAAGGAGAAAGGTTCCCTCGAATCTTGGTTCGCAATGGAGCAGACCCTATATTTAGAGATTGTGATTCTGCTGACCCTACATTGGGACCGTACCATACCAGTTTATTTATAGCAATGGGTCCTGACCCTACTACACTGTATCCTGAGTATTGTACAGACCCAGCAATTGTATTTTGTCCTTCTGATGCACAAAGTACTATGAATGATGTTACAAATGATGAAACAGGGGAAATTACATTTGGGACTTTGTGTAATGATGCCAACTACGGTGCTGGTGCAATTGATGAAAGTTACCTGTATTTAGGTTGGGTATTTGACCGTGCAGAAACGAATCAGACCCCAATGACACTTCCTGCTATTTCACCCTGGTTAAGCGAGCCTTTAACAGGACCTGCACAATTGGTCCAATTCATAACAAATACAGTTATACCACTTTTAGCAACACCCGCTAACTGGGCAAATTATATAGATAAAGATGTGAATGTTGACCCTGGTAATGGGAATGGTGGAGGGTCAGTGATTTATCGTCTTCGTGAAGGGATAGAACGGTTCTTGATTACCGATATTAATAATCCTTCTGCCTCAGCACAAGCACAGAGTTCTGTGTGGATTATGTTTGACCATGTTGCCACATCACCCGAAGGATTCAATCATATCCCTGGTGGTTCCAATGTGCTATATATGGATGGACATGTTGAGTTTGTTCGCTATATTGCAGAAGACCCTGCCAATCCAACAGGAGCCAGTAAGGCACCTGTCAATCCAGCAATTGCTCAAGTTGTAGGGCTTGTCTATCGTTGGTAGGTATTCGAGACCTCTGACCAAGAGACCGTAGAGGTATTCGTATATATTATCCATGTTTTTATGAAACAAAACATTAATTAAAGTCGAAACTCCCATAGGGGCGGACCCATGCATCTAACAATGCAAGGGTCTGTGATATAACGTCCGCATCTTTGCTCCCAAGTGAAGTAATTATAGTTTCAACAGATGAAAATGAATTAACCACAGAGGACACGGAGATGAGCGGATGGAATGATAAGAATCGGTTCTGTGGTTCTCTGTGGTTCTCTGTGCACTCTGTGGTTGAATGTTCTTTGCCTTATGTAATTGCGAAGTAAAAACACAGGAAGGGGTGTCTACATAATGTAATGATGTGGCGGGGTGGAATTGCTCACGAAGGGATAGATTGGATGTTAATGGTTATTTTTTTAGGGGAGCAGGGATGCTCCCACTACTATCTTTCGGGGAGGATTAACTGTGGAGGAAATGGAGATATAAAGAGAAAGGGGTAGAGGTAGGAAAATAGGATTAGTTGTTTGATGGGGAGAAGACGAGTTTGATAATTTCTTCAGCAATGGTTTCGGAGGCAAGGGGTCGGGCTAACTTTTTTGCAGAATTGGACATGTTTTCGAGTAAAGTGGGGTCGTTTAGGATTTTACGGATACGGGGGAGTAATGAATCTGCGGAACAATCTTTGTCTAAGATTACTTCTCCTGCACCTGCATTTTCAATAGATCGTGCATTATGTTCTTGATGGTTGTCTGTGGCGTAAGGAAATGGGATAAGAATAGATGGTTTAGCTAATACTGTAATTTCTGCTAATGTAGAAGCACCAGAACGAGCCACGAGTAGGTCTGAAGCAGACATCAGGTCTGCCATGTCTTCATAAAATGGATACATTTTCAATGGGACTTTTGATTGAGATGCATGGTTTTTATATTTATCATAATCGTTGTGTCCTGTTATCCAGATAATTTGAAATTCGTTTGGCTCTAATTTGTTTAACATGTCGGAAACAGCAAGATTGATTGTATGTGCCCCTTGACTTCCTCCCATTACAAGGATAGTTTTTTGTTGGGGATTGAAACCTAATTGGGTGCAAATTTCTTCTCTTGAGGGTGGGGTTATAAAGGCGTGTCTCACAGGATTCCCTGTAATAATAAATTTTTTGGGGTCATATATTTCTTCGGGAAGGTTTTCAACAAGGGGGAAACTCAGGAATACTTTTTTTGCTTTTTTTGCAAGGATACGATTTGCCATTCCTAATCGGGAATTTTGTTCGTGTAGAACTGTGGGGATGTTTAAAATCTGGGCACACCATAAAATTGGGAAGGAGACATAACCTCCGACGCCGATTACAATCTGAGGCTGGAAACGGAGTAATATCTGAAAGGAACGAATTATTGAAATGGCTAATAAGGAAGCGGTTATTCCCTGCGAAATGCTTATTTTTCGGGGCCAACCACGAATAGGGACACTTCGGAAAGGGATTCCTCTTTGCTGGCATACCTTTTCTTCAAGATTTCCTTTCTTACCGACCCATTGCACAAGTAACTGATGGTCTCGCCGTTGTAATTCTTCCAGTATAGAGAGGGCAGGGAAAATATGCCCTCCTGTTCCACCACCTGTAATGATAACTTTCATGTGAAACCTCTAAATCCTAAATAATTTTGTTTATACAATTGTTTTTTACTTGGTTCTATAATATGTTATGTTTATTGTCCTGTTTTTTGTTCCTGTGGAAAGGCATTTGGGTCTAATTCTTTCAGGACACTACGATAACCTTCCATATCTTCAAGACGGAGTAGTAGAAGGTTTGCGATACCCAGTCCATACGTTTTGGGAACCATTGTTCGGGTATGTTTGGGAGTTTGTTCTATTCCTTCAAAGCGAAGGGTATGTATCCCTTCGGAAAGTTCGTGGATGTCTAAATAAACGGGTGCAATATCATAACCAGGGGCAGAAAAATCAATGGGTGCCCCAAAAGGTTTTCCGTCCATGTATGGTTGGAATACTCCACTGAAGATGGAGAAAATCATGTAAGAGTCAATGCGGTAGGTGCCTTTTTGTGTAATTTCGAAATCAAATTCAATGCTTGATTTTGGAGTAAGTGGAATATATAAAAGGAAGTATTCTGTTGGCACAGTTAGTATGGCAGGGTCAGCACGATATACCAGTGTGTCAAATTTAAGTGTTTTATAGGGGGGAATTCGTTTATCTGCGGTGGGGATGGGTTCGTCCCATGTTGTTGGGGTTGTTTGATACCAGAAGGCTACGGAACTTACCCAGTCTTTTCGTTCTTTGAAACCTGCGAGGTCCATTTTCGTTATGGGAGCCTTTTCGTTCATGATGCTACCTTTATGTTCAATAACAACTTTCAAACTTTTTTCGAAATGAACAGGGTCAGGAATATGCCAGCGATATATGCTTACACGGTCTCCTGCAAATACCCCTTCATACATAGGGACACCGTAGTAAGGGGCATAGAATTCGCGGAACCCCCATGCATCGTTGAAATAATCTTCTGTTCCTGTGCCTTTTAATTGGGGCGTCTCTGCTCCGTCAATATAGAAAAAGTCGTCTCCTTCTCCAAACCAGCCTGTTTCCATTTGTAGGGCGGAATAAACGGTGCCTACATAGTGCCCTTTTCCTTGAGTTTCGAGAAGGGTGTAATTTCCGGATTGTGCTGGA
Organism: Candidatus Hydrogenedens sp.; assembly: GCA_035361075.1. Lineage (NCBI taxonomy): Bacteria > Pseudomonadati > Candidatus Hydrogenedentota > Candidatus Hydrogenedentia > Candidatus Hydrogenedentales > Candidatus Hydrogenedentaceae > Candidatus Hydrogenedens > Candidatus Hydrogenedens sp. Next base: position 12,335 of record DAOSBX010000049.1, read on the forward strand.
TATTCCTGGCGATAGCGGGCATGGAAATAAGGGGTATCAGGTGTCCATTCATTAAGTTTTTTCCAATCCAGGTAATAATAAAATGAACCTACACGGATATCGGACTCATTTGTAACAGTTACTTTGATATGCTTTTGGAAGGGCATAGGCCAGAAACAAACTCGAGCACGACCTCGTGAGGTGTTTACGACAGGTTGGGATATGAATTCTTTATGTCCTGCCAGTCCTAATCCAAAGAAATCTCCAATGGGTGCCTCGACGCTGGGTTTTTCTAATCCATCATAATAAATACGCAATACAATGCTACGCGGATAGAATGGATTTTCTGTAGCGATGGTATTCCAGAAATGGGTAATCATTCCAGGACCATCCTCATCCATCAGTATAAGGGTCTGATTTGGTTCGATAGGACGAGCATCTCCATTTTTTTCGATGTCTTCTGCGGAACTGCTGTTTCGCATGCTTTGTCCAGCAAGGGGTTTTAGGAGACTTTCAAATGAAGTGTCCCCGAACGTATTATTCCCTACAAAAAGAAAGGCTACGATAATAGGGAATAATAATGAGAGAAGATGAGCATTTTTACTAAGTTTCATAATCTACCCTTTACATTAAAGTTACATTTTCATTTGCCTTTTAATTATTTTATCAAAAGTTCCCTGAGTTGGGATACTCTTTCAGCAAGATGATTCATAGCGGTCTGAATAGGTTCTGGAGTAGATAAGTCAACGCCAGCGGATTTAAGTTGTTCAAGGGGATATTTGGAGCCACCCATGCTCAAAAAATTTAGATAATTTTTCTGTGCTTTTTTGTCTCCTTCAATTAATTTTTTTGCAATTGCAATGGCGGAGGATATACCTGTGGCATATTTATACACATAGAAAGCATGGTAAAAATGAGGAATGCGGAGGCATTCTAATTCCAGTTGAGGGTCAATTGTTAGTGCTTCGCCGAAATAAATATTAAGTAGGTTTCGATATTCGTTGCGGAGGACATCCAGTGTTAAGGGCTGTCCTTGTTCTGCAAGGGTATGGATTTGTAATTCGAACTCTGCAAACATGGTTTGTCGAATTAATGTTGTGCGAATTTCATCAATTTCACGGCATATCAAACGGATACGGTCTTCTTTTGAAGGTAATTTCTGGAGGTAATAATGGACAAGGAGTTGTTCGTTGACTGTGGAAGCCACTTCCGCAACAAAAATGGTGTAGTGACTGTAATGGAATGGCTGTTTCTTATCGCTGAGATAACTATGCATAGAATGTCCTGCTTCATGGGCTAATGTGAAGACAGAGTCTTCCAGTTCATCTTTATAATTCATCAGGATATATGGCGGACAACGATAACAGCCCCAAGAAAAGGCACCACTTCGTTTTCCTTTGTTTTCATATCGGTCTACCCAGCGTTTTTTAAGCAGACCTTGTTCCAGCGTTTGAGTATATTCTTTCCCTAAAGGTGCCAATGCTGAGGTTATATCTTTAACAGCCTCTTCATATTTTCGTTTTCTCTGCTTTGTATCAATGAGAGGAACAAATAGGTCATAAGCATGAATATCTTTTATTCCCAACACGTGTTTTCTTAATTGGAGATAGTCAACCAGTGGTGCAATGTTTTTTTTCACGGCGTTTAGCAGGTTATGATAAACGGGGGGGGGGATATTTTCCTCGAAAAGGGCACTTTCTAAAACCGACTTGTATTTTCTTGCTCGTGCATGGAATACATCTTCTAAGACAGATGCGGACAAAGAGGCGGACATTGTGTTTGCATGCTCTTCATACGCTTTATAGTATTGGAAAAATGCCTTTTTACGTAGGTTTCGATTCTTACTTTCTAAAAGGATGCGAAAATTTCCATGAGTTAATTCAAGTTTGTTCCCTTTATCATCTGTAATTGTTCCGAACTTCAGGTCCGCATCATTCAATTGCTCAAAAATCTTCCCTGCTCCACCTGCACTTTCTGTATGTAATGCAAGAAGATACTCCTCTTTTTCTGAAAGGACATGAGGTTTAAATCTTCTTAGATTTTCTAATGAGAAGCGATATTTTTTCAATTCTTTACTTGTTAGAAATTCTTGAAATTTCTTATCGGGTATAGACTGAATTTCAGGTGCAATATAACTAACCGCTTGAGCCAATAGCATGCTTAGATATTGAACACGTCCAGCAAGGGCTAAATATTTCGTATTGGTTATGTCTTCACACGCTTTCAGGTTTGCGTATACACTTAACTTTTCGAGTATCTGACCTGTTTTACTTTCGAGTTCAAGGCATGAAAAAAGTATCTCGGGAGATTGTGCAAGTTTTTTGCGGAATTGTGAGAATTTTGGTATTTCCTTTTCTAAGTTTTTATATGTCTTTTCCCATGCATCATCATTTGGGAAAACTGGGGATAAATCCCATGTAAAGTCAACGGGGACATCGGAACGAAGAGGAAGTTTTTTTATTTTTGAACAAGGCATAAAAATCTCCTTAATACTCGCACTACGTTATAGTTAAAAGAAGGAAATAATAGATATATGATAGGTAATGAAAGGGATAAAAAACAAAACTAATGTATAACTGAAAAAGAATTGATTCTTTGCCTTTCCCTTTTCTTTTCGAAATTTAATCCTGTTATTGTGTATGAACCTCCACTTCCTCCCTCTTTCATGTAAACACCTCAAATAAATCGGGATTTGATTTTTTATATTTTATGAATGCATCTAACCGTTTAATTGACAAATTTACATATTCCTCTTCTAATTCACAGCCGACAAAAAAGCGATTTAATTTAATTGCGGATATACCTGTAGTGGAACTTCCTGCAAATGGGTCAAAAACAAGGTCACCTTCTAATGTACTGGCTAATATAATTCTTTCCAGGAGCTGTAGGGGTTTCTGTGTAGGATGTTTGCCATATTCCTTTTCATTCCCGTTCGGTGCGGGAATGGTCCATACTGTTTTCATCTGTTTTCCTTCGTTTAATTCTCTTACTTTTTTATAATTAAAACAGTGTTTCGTCTTTTGATTTTTTCCCGCCCAGATAATTGTTTCGGTAGAATGGGTAAAATACCTACACGAAAGGTTTGGTGGTGGATTGGGTTTTTCCCATGTAATATCATTCAGTATTTTCATTCCTAATTGTTGCATAGCAAAACCTACTGAATATATTACATGGTTTGTTCCTGATACCCATATTGTTCCATTCGGTTTCAACAACCGCTGGCATAAAGAAAGCCATGTAAGATTAAACTCATGAACTTTATTTATATCTATTGACTTATCCCACTTTCCTTTATCTACTGTTACCATCTTCCCTGCATGACAGGTAATACCTCCATCAGAAAGGAAATAAGGTGGGTCTGCAAAAATCATATCAAAAATACCTTGAGGATAGTTATCTAACAGCGATTTCATAAAATCAATACAATCTGTCTGATACAATAAAACGCCCATTTCATTGTTGTAATATACACACTTATTTTTTGGAAAGATGTATTTTTTGAGTTCCATTTTATTCGCTCGATAAATTGATGCTCTGACTAAACAATCTTTAGGTGTAATCCTATACATTTTATCACGGGCAAGACACTAAAATATAGTTTTCAAATACGTAAGTTAATAATACTGTCGATTGGAATAATGCAAATATGACTATTGTTTGAGGGTAATTATTTCATGGAGTTCGGTTATAAACGCTTTGATTTTAGTGTTGGATATTTTTTCGATTTGTGTGGTTTTGTTATTTGCGGTGGCGGATTGAATAGGATTTAGGGTTGTGATTGTTAAATAGAAGCATGGTGTATCTTCTATCAATGATGGGAGAACATAAGGCCGATTTCTCATAGGAATGGTCTGTGGTGGAGATGGATAAGCAATACAATGAACGTAATAACCATTATTCTCTGGTTTGTGAAGAACAATTGTTTCTACACAGGTTGGAGCAGATATTTGTATATCAGGATTGGGATTCAGGTAACGAACAGTATTTACCAGTAGTTTTCTGCATTCGGGTAGGGCATATTCAGAGCCTAATGCATAGTCTGGTGAACATGTCCATGTCAATACCATACCTTTTCCAACCTGATTTATAAATATTGCGGGACCTACTACTGTTTCAGGGCTCATTGGTAGGTCTGTTCCTTCTTTCCCTTCTATCTGGCGTTGTGTTCGGTAAGGCTTCCACAATTTGCCAACTGCTTTTGCGGAGGTAGGTTCGAATATTCCAGCAGGTCCTCTTACCAAAACAGGCATGGTATCTGAATTTTTATAGTCCTTCTCGTTTATATGAGCATGTTCAATTTCTTTTGCCAATTGTTCCTCTTCTTTTGATTGTGTCGGTTCCAATGAAATCCAGTTATCCTCACTATCCAATTTTGACACAAATTTACACCCTGTTAACTGTTCCAGATTATATATCCCGATATTCCCTAAATCATCATAGCAACCTGTAAGTCCTGTAATAAGTAGATTTCCTCCGTGATGAACATATTGGGTAAATATGGTTATCTCTTCTGATGATAGGATGCCAACATTGGGCAGAATAACCAGTGGGAACTGTGCTAATTTTTCATAGGTACAATTCTCATCTAACAGGATACCCCAAGGGATGTGTTCATATACCATTGCTTTATGCGTTCCTTGAAACGAGGCAAAATAGGTTGAAGGGATTTCCCTTGCCACCCAATCTCGTGTTTTACTGCTGAAATATATTCCCACTTCATATACAGGCTTATGGTAAAAGAATGGTTTTTTTTCATGAATTTCTTGAAAGGCTTTACCGATACGGGTATAGGCAACGGGATCCAGCGTGCCATCAAAACCTAACTTATCCACCATCGTTACGAAGGAACCATGAGCAAATAATGTTAATAATTCCCAGCGAATATCATTTAAAGGGCGTGTTGTTTGGTCATGATACATTCGCACCCCTCGCTGTATAGCCACCTGAACTCGTTGATGGGGCACCGCAGAACGATAAAACTCTGCATTAAGCCCAACGGTTAAAGCACTAAATCCCCAGATACCGGTTTCACCAGTAATAAAATCGCCATTTTTGCCATGTTGAACGGGGCGTTGACCTACTTCAAAACTGAAGGGAGGGTTGCCATGATAGTTAAAGTCCACAGAAACTCTTGGATCACGGTTTTTAATGTATTCATATAGTTTTTTTTCAAATTGTTCACTACTTTTATAGCGGAATTCTAAAAATGTTTTCCATGTATCATCCCAGGTAATAGAGGTTGGTATTTCTAATCCGTATTGTTCTTGGAACATTTTTTTACATACAGGACAGGCACAACCATAGGGAGGTCCAAACCCCTGGTCTATCATGTCAATATGAAATCCATGAACTCCATAATCCATAATTTCGTCGATAATTTGCTTCATTACCTCAAGGTAGCCTGAGTTGTAGCAAAATCGATGATAAATAGGTTTCCCTTCAAGGTCGTGCATTAGAAATTCTGGATGTTGTTCAATATAATGTCCTCCTTGTTGAACAACACAATAAGCAATTACGGGCATATTATATTTTTTTGCCTCTTCGATGGCTTCTTTCAATGGGTCACGGTCTTTTAATCCTGGTGCCTTGATTAGAATTTTTGAGTTGTAATACGCATAATCTCCATCTCTAACCCATATAACAACGTAATCACAATTGGCTTGATGGCATTTCCGAACAATTTCTGTGGTGTCCAATTTAGAACAGTATCGCTCATCGTTGATACTGGAAAAACCCCATTGTGCCCCTGTTGGACCGACTTCCATTCCGACCATTGCTTCTTCAAACCACGGTGTAGAAGAAGCCCATTGGGTAAAACATAAGTAAACAACAAAAAATGGTATCCACATTCTCATGAAATGTTTTTCTCCTAATATAACTTCGTTTTTATTAACTTAATTGTTATCTGTTGTTACACAGGTAGCAAATTGAGTGGAGGTACTCTCCCCCAGACTTTCTCGATAGTGAACCCTTCAGCATAAAGTACACCCGCTTGCAATCCGCGGAACTTTGCTGTGGTTTCTATCATAACGAAGGGGTCTGTAATATGATGTCCTTTTAACCACTTATACTGACTTTCATGACAGGCAAGCATTGCTTTTTTTGTTTCGAAATATTCTGTAATGTCAATATAAATTTCGGGTTGTGATTTAAGCCCTAAAATTGTGTCCATATAATAAATGGGCGTAATTTTTTCGTGAGCAGGTTTGCCAGTCTTATAATTTGGCAATGTTGCTGAAAAAGCGGAGTCGAAAACTAATTGCTGGGTGATAATGTGGTCTGTCATATAATCATGTGGGCTATGTGTGATAATCAGGTCGGGCTTTGCATATCGAACAATATCTGTAACTTTTGCTCTCATTTCCTGAGTAAAAAGGACGCCTAAGTCATCACAAATGGGACCTAAAACTTCCGCATGAATAAGTTCGCCGGCTTTCTTGGCTTCTCCATCACGGATTTCTGCTAACTGTTGCATAGGTATATCTTTGCCACCCATATTTCCATTGCACAGATGAGCCATAAATACGTTATGCCCCATTTTAGAATACTTTGCTAATGTTCCTCCGCAGAGGATTTCAAGGTCGTCGGGATGTGCACCAACAGCAAGGATATTCATGTTATATCACTCCCTCTAATTAGTTACACTCAGGAATTAACGGTCCTGCTAATTCTTTTAGGAAGAATAGATTTCCTGGTAGTGTTGGCATAAAGCTACTTGGAACCCACATGTCTGGACCGTAACGTAACGTAACCCATAGACTCATTCCTTGCCACATCATACCTCTACCTAATGTTCCATCTGCACCGCCAATAATTTTATCCGCTTTAAGGAATATACCAGGACCAATAGTATTAGCAAAACATGGAACTAATGTTGTTCTGCTTTTGAAACTGGTAATTGCATTTTGTTCGATAGTTAATGGATGCAATTTAGCACCAAGTCGATAGTCTTGCTTCTTCCACTCCTCCACAGATTTAAATTCTCCCGCAAAATGTGGTTCCCAAAATGCAATATGGAACACTCTACCAATTCCAAATACAAGGATAAGCTTCGCTCCTTTATCTTTTAATTCTCCGATTTTCTCAGGATATCTCGGCAAAAGTTTTTTTGTTGCAAAAAATCTCTGTTTTTCTGGCACGGTTAGTTTTCCTAAGGGGCCATAGAATGCATCTTCCATTGCGTTCTGAAATGCACCAGCTGATTTTGGTGGTAATGTATTACCATCCTTATCGCTCCATTCATCCATATTAAATCCCCATACATGTTTACAATCCACACCCCATTCTTGCAGGAAATATACAACCCATTTGTACATACCCATTGGTCCGACAGGCAAAATTAATATAATTTCTTTGCCTTCTTCTTTACTGGCACAAATTTCATACGCTATTTTATGACCGATTTTTACATTAAATTCTTCTAATGTTTCGCACATAATTGGTTCAAAATGTTTGTTCCACCATCTTTGACGTTCTAATACTTTTGAGGGTGGATTTGCACAACATTTTTCAATCTTTTTCAAGTCCCATCCTTTTGGAAAGAATTGTTCAAGAAGTGAGCCTTTTAGCGTATCCAGTAAGTTCATAATTGTTCCTTTCATTCGTTGCTAATTTTAATTTAAAAATATGTATTACTTATAGAGTATACCCTCACGCATTGCTACTTTCAAATTTTATAGGTGAGTTGAAGCATTGAAGAAGTAGGGATATTGGATTGAGATATTTCTAAATAAAAGATGCTAATCTTTTCTTATTTGGGTTCCGTTAGAATTGTTTTTATTGTCGAACGGAGTATTGGATTTTGCTGGCTTTGGTTAATCCATATAGGAGATTGCTTGTAATAGAATTTAATGAGGTTTTTTCCCCAATCTCCTTGCTGGCCTAACCACGAACGAATTTGGCGGAAGAATAGAAGTTGTTCCGATTTTTGGGAAAATATTGTTTTTAAGAAGCAACTTCCACTACAATCTGCTCGCTCTTCGCATTTTGTTCCAGGCTTTAGGTAACATTGAATCAGCGGGTAGAAGTATCTGAAGGAGGCAAAGTAATCATAATTTCTCGAACGGTCTCTACAATTATGTGTTGGACCATTACTTAGCATTCCAACGAGTTGGTAATTGAAATCTTTGCAAAATGCACCGGAACCGCTGGAACCTTGGGACGTAACGCCTTCATCCCATAAGACTTCAATTGTGTGGTATCTTATCTCGGCACACAGTGAATCCATACAGCTTTCAGTATCTGTTTTGGTAATTTTCCCGATAGCAGATTTTAAGGCAGTCCCTTCTAAATGGTGTGCTCCGTAGAAGGTCATGCCAGAAGTTAGTTCGTTAGAACTCCATCCTGCATAGGCACGACCGTAATTACCAATAGGTATATCTCCTATTAATTTAATCAGCTGACCATCAATGCATTCGCTTTCTACAAGATTAATCGCTCCTGTGGTAACAGGACAGGTATCTGGGTCTGGAAACGGGAAGCCTGAACAATCCTTTGCACGGTAATCCCAAATGACCTGGATGGCTGACCAACGAATGTTTGTATCTGCGAAGCAATGATGGGCTGATATTAGATATGGTTCCAATTCAGAAGTTTCAGGAACATTTATCAATGTGCCTGTGCAAATAATCTCACCATAATTGCGAACAGGGATAGATAACATCCCTACTGCGGTAGATACTTTTTGAAATTCTGGGTCGTCAACACATCCAATATGTAATGGACAAGGCAAAGCTTTTGCAAATGACTCAAAAGGCATGTAATAAAACAAAAAGGATTTTAATTTTAATAAAGGTAAGGTTTCTTTGTCGGTTTGTAAAACAAGTATGACAGACTCTTTGTATACAGTTGGCAACCATGTTTCATCCGATTGGTCTCCAGCCTTATCAAAAGGACCGTATACCATATATAAATCAGGCACTATAAGCCATAATTTATCTGAATATGAGAGCTGAGACAAGTCCATAATCAGACGAATACCCTCGGCTGATTCGACCATAAACTCACCGATGGCATAGTAATGTCCATCAGAAAACAGAATCGGGTCACCAAAGATAAGTCTGCCTTCAATATCAGTTTTTTCTTCTGCAGATATACGTAAAGGTTGTTTATCTCTGGCTTCCTCGTAAAAGAATGATTTTTTACCTGACATTCCTGAATAACCATATATCGGATGTGGATAGTTAGCTAATGATGCTACAGGAATATTCCCTAATTTTGCGTTGGGTCCCATGCTTTTCTGTAAAGACCCGGGAATCGGTGGGAGAAATAAGGTGTCTGCGGAGTCACCCACAGCGGAATAAGACACAGTGGTTAATAAAACTAATACATAAAAAAATACAAGAC
>DAOSBX010000050.1:0-13048 GCA_035361075.1 Candidatus Hydrogenedens sp.
CCAGTCGAAGTAGTAGTTGTTTTGGGGACCGAACCAGCCGACATTCCACGCACGATTAATAGCACCATAGACATTTTCTTCCGTTGCCCATCCCCAGCGTTCTGAGGTGATATGTCCATCACACCATAATACATTTGCCCTGCCCCAGTGGCGAAAATGTATCGAAGGCGACATAAATACTCCTTCCTGCCCCCTTGGATAATCTGCGGAAACCATCAAGGGCGGTTCTACAAAACTGTACTCCACTATATATCCGTTCTGTGGCATGCCACTATCTGCAAACATAATCGTCTCCGACGGGTTTTCAATCATTCGTTCATGCATCCCCGATTTACACGCTTTTACAGGGTCTTGTTCGATACTCAACATCGAGCCGACATACGCCATGTTATAGCCATATCCCCCCGAACCCGATTCGAATGCATTGGGAACTTCGCCCAACTGACGATACTCAAAAAATTCCGGGCATTCCTTGATTCTCCCTTCAGGGACATATTCAAAAAGCGGTCCTTTACGAAAATCAAAAGGTGTATTCGGATTTGGTGTTTCTCGTTTTCCATGCCACCTGCATTTTCCCCCAAAATGGTCCGGTTCAGAACCCGGCAATAAGAAATCATACATATCCGATGCAGAGGGAACATAATATCCGTTGTTTTCACTGGCATACATTGTATTGGCTAAATATAACTGTCTCAGATTATTGACACATGAAACACTTCTTGCCTGAGCACGTGCTCGTGATAATGCGGGGAGAAGTATCATTGCAAGAATGCTAATGATGGCAATAACAACCAGCAGTTCAATTAGAGTAAATCCCATATATTTATTATGTTTATCAACGAACATTATATGTATCCTTTAGCCACATCTTCCCCCTCATAAGCAAAAACGCCACTATGATTAACATTAAAGAGATATTAAAAAATTTTCCTGCTACAGGAAGGGCTTGAAGTTCAATATCAAATTCGCGACATATCAATAAATTTCCATGAGGTTCGTCATATATACATATTTCCAATTGTGTAGTTTTGCGCTCCGATAGAGGTTTTACAACAAAATAAATTCTTCCCTGGAAGATGGGTATCTGATGTCCTTCTACTGCAGGTTGTTCATCCCGCGTTATAATAATTCCACCCGCAACATCAACGGTTACTACTCCCGACTGAACAGGATTCCCATAAACATCGAAAATCTCATCAGAAATAAAACTGTAATAATTGCTTCCCGCCCCAAAATTCCACACATCCGGGACATAGCCGGGTAGTCCAGGTAAAACTTCAATGAAGGTTTCCCCTCGTATCGTATTATCTAAACTCTGAACGGTGATTTTGCCTCTACCTGCTACGGTCCCTGCCTCCAATTCAATATTCAATTCTCCATCTCTAACCGCAACCTGAAGACCTTCGGTCTCTGTATCATCATCTCCATTCAGTATATTTAGTAAAAAAGAGTTAACCGTGAACATAGTTCCATCAGCTACAGGCACATTATTTGCATCTTTAATTTCATCTCCAATAATTCTTACCATCTCACCATATCCTGCCACTCTTGTTTGTGCTGGATTGGCTACCAAACGGATATGTCCCTGACCGGGATTAATATCGCCCTCCCCTGCTACTGAAAAGATACCCAATATCCCTGTATATTGTGTCTGAAATCCTATCTTATTATTCACAAGATCTCTATCTACGACATTGACATTCGCATTTGTCCATTCTGTTCCATTCCAACGATAAACACTCAAAGCGGATTCATCCAATCCTTCAATCTGTCCTGCAGTATATTGGACGGTTATCTTTGGTAATGCAACCTGTGCGGATTGAAAATCATTAATAGAAGAGATAAATTGAACAAATACCCCCCCTTTTATTAATCCTGACACACCCACTGTTGATGGGTCGGAGACTGTCTGCAACTCTACATTACAATTGTAATCTCTTGTCCCCGTCCTACTACCTGAAGAAAATAAAGATACACAAAGCGTACCATTTTGATTGCATGCAGTCCCTAATTCCGTTCCTGCAGGACTTCCTCCCCACTCCATTGGGACTTCCAGAGGGAACACCGTGCTTTCAGGTCGGTTTGGGTCTGTCCCTGAGACCCGTGTTTCATACTCATCAAGAATCCCATCACCGTCCGTATCAATATCTGGTGCAACATCTGCAAATGCCATCACTTCCGTTGCGAAATAACCATACACAGGGTCAAGAATATTGGGTATCGTTGAAACCCGTATAAAATCAAATTCATCAAGATTTGCTGGGTTCCCTGATTCATCCACAGCCCACGCAATATCAAATGCATCACCTCCGCCGGTTCCAAAATCAATACCTACTATAAAGGGATTATCGGGTCTTACATAATTATCTCGGTAAGGTAACATAGTAGGATTCGTATCCGCATATCCCCAAACGATTTCATTACTGGTTGAAGTTACAACACTCCCAACAAATGGCGGAGTATTTGTCATTAAACCCTGCGGGAAAACATTGCGATTCAAGTTTTTACTTCCGGGGATAACATACCATTTATCATCGGGTAACCCATTCTTATTTTCATCCTTTGATATTTCAATCAGTCCCGGTTCAATAAACTTTCTCCGCATATCTCCCCCAACCCAAAATGCATTTGAATAAACAATACAGTCCAACCCCATCGGATTTAGGGCTTCATCCTTCACAGGTGTTTTAAATTTAACAACAAGGTAACTTTCTTGAGGTTCACCTGGTGTGCCAATAGAATAAATTCCATTTAATGCAGGCAAACTTGCTCCAAACCCCATTGGTGAACCTAAAACCAATTGTGGATTTGTAAAACCTACATTCTGATTCTTGCCAAAATAGGCTACTACTTCATCCGCCCATGGGTCATCCGTAGCATAGGAATATACCGCTATAACATTAAATAATAGGGTGATTAATAAAAAATATTTTATTCTTTTTAACATCGCATCTATAGCCTTTCAAAAAAAACAATTCAGGCTACAGACGGAGGATTAAACACTGGAAGGAAGATTGTTCAGCCCTTATTTACAAGGACTGCCAGACATCAGCCTTCCCGCGAGACCTCAGTCTGTTCGCTCAAATCGGACAGTAACCGGCAGGTCTTCGGACTTGCAGGCACAAACACAAACCTACTTGGCTCGGCTTCCCAGACCTATGTCCAGTGCCATAACGAGCTGTTCGTTCCTGCTCACCGCTGCGGGGCAGTTCCGGCTTCGCACCGGATTCCCTCTTAGCACCCTGTATACAACTTCGGGTGACCGGCAACAGAGCGATTTATTTCTACTTAAACTTTATATATTATTAATAACATAAAATATAAAAAAAAATCAAATAACAAAAACTTTTTTCAAAAAATATGGTATTATATTTATAGAACAAATTAGCGAAGGAGTGAACATGCCATTGGATTTAAGTAAATATCAAGGACAACAAACACCGCCAAGTAAAGCCATCGGTTTATGGATTTTTAATATTGATGATAAGGATATATGTTTCTGGGGAAATTATGATGAAGTAGTAAAAACTGCGGAACTTTATCTAAAAACAAAAAATATGCAAGACAAAACAATTTATCTAATTGACTGTATTGATTATAGCTACTTCTTCAATGAAGATTTTTCCATTAACCGATATATAAAAATATCATAAGTATCTATCTACCAATATCTTACAATTATAGTAACAAAAAGAATCTCAAATCCGTTTATAAAGGGAATAAAATTTTATCCCGAAAATTTGGCAAAATTTTGTGAGATATGCTATAATATCAATGATAGTGATTGTATTTATTAAAATGTGATTATAAGGATTTATACTATGTTATCTTTCATGGACGTCCGTTGCCCACATTGTGGAGCACAAGGTAGAATTGTTCTACCTCCCTTAGGAACAATATTAATTGGACCTTGTCCGCAATGCAAAGGAATGGTTGCTCTATTTAATGGCACCACATTACCATTAGACAGTAAAATTATTTTAGAAGGCACAATGGATGAAAAGAAAAGACATGTAGCGGAAGTATTTAGCAATTTTATTGAAGAACGGGTAGAGGAATTTTTTAAACCCAGAAAAGAAGAAACTTCCTCGTTTGATTCAGACCAATCTGTAGAGCCATTTCAACCTGAACATAGAATTGAAGAATACAGCCGTAAATCGGGGAAGAAAAGACCCATTACAAAAGAAGAAGTCTCCCGATTCAAAGAGAAAGAAATTGACCTACTCGACAATCCTGAAACATTTAAAAAATATTTCTGTAACTAAGCAGATTTTTTTAATCTCCAAATAGAAAAAAGCCGGTAGGGAAGAGGCAAATTTCACATGCACCTTAATAGGAATAAGCGTATCTATTATTACATGTATTTAAATTAATTTTGTACTTCGTTTCTTTTCATAATGTTATAACCTACTGCGTTAATTTTTCACTTTGTGCACATGATACGCGATACAATTCCCATGCAATTGCTGAATTGACTACCCCACTCGATGCTAACGCTGGTACATCATACCCTGCTATTGGAACACAGGCATCTCCAAATGGCCACATGGGGTCAATCCATACTGTATCTTTGTCTGTTGGAAAGTCACGGTCCATATACGGTGCTACATACACAGCCTTGGCACCCGCAGTTTTGGCTCGTTCAAGCATATTCCGTGGCGGATGTTGATAACCGATGTGAATCACCACATCCCCCGCAGAATAAACATCCTTCGGTTCGGGAATATAACTAAAGCCAGCATTCCATACCTCAGACCGAAACAAACTGCCTATAGCAGTTTTACTAACTTCATCCGGGAAAAGATGTCCCATGCTATACATTGTGAGTGTGCGACCTGCTCTTTTTGCCTCAGCCACCCATCTACCTACTGTGTCGAAATCCAAACGATGACGCGACTCACAACGTCGTAGCATTGCAGAAACACGCATCGCATAATCCTTTGCGAGAACCCCAGGCGGAATTGGCGAAACATTATGTGTATCATGCCAAAAAATTCGATTGCCCTGATACTTCTGCATTCGTGGTATACCTCCATAGAGTCCAATGCTTTCAAACAGCACTGGCATTTTTCCCAACCGCGAACATGCAGATACCAATTCACCAGTAAACATCCACGCATAAATTGCCATCGTTAGTGTTGGAGAAAGACCATAGTCACACATCAACAATGTCATTGCTCCTGGAATAGGATGAGTAACACCAAAAACGACCCAACATGCCCCTGACGTTGATATAGCTTCTGGTACTGGATGTTCTGCATCTGCGAAAAACAGTACGGCGTCGTTATCCATAGTAATCGTCTCTGGTAAGATAGCAGTAAGCATCAATCCTCCAGCCCGACCCGTTATCTCGCTTACCAGAGCTGGATTTCCACCAGCATAAAGTTCCCCACCTGCGACAATTCTTTTTGCTACCATTTCCCCTGCCTGCACCATTGCAGGGATATCTTCCTGTGCTCGGTCAAGGGCATCTGCTGTCCGCAGTAGATACGAATCTGACATTGCACCTATAATCATAATCGCACTTATTACAATAATCATATATATCTCCTGTTTCAGTTTCTTACTACTTATATATCATTTGATAATAAATGTTTACCAATCCCATCTATTCAGCATAACAGAAAAATTTCAATCTCTACAATTTAAGTAATACGTGTTCTAAATTGTTTATTACCTTTTAATAACCTCTAACATTACAGATATTTTCAGTAACTAATCCCTCCAAATTATTCGTTGTATAAAAAAAATCATATATTTGATTTTAACCACAGTATTATCATATAATCACTTTATAATACGATATGTCGCGGGGTGGAGCAGTCTGGCAGCTCGTTGGGCTCATAACCCAAAGGTCGCTGGTTCGAATCCAGCCCCCGCTACCATTGAAATTAAAAGGACTTGCACAAATGTGTGAGTCCTTTTTTCGTGTCAATAAACTATAATCGACCCATTTACGTTTCAACAATAATCTAACGTTTATAATAGGTTTGATTAAAAAATCGTTATTATTAACGATATTCGTTGTTTCCTTG
Organism: Candidatus Hydrogenedens sp.; assembly: GCA_035361075.1. Classification (NCBI taxonomy): domain Bacteria; kingdom Pseudomonadati; phylum Candidatus Hydrogenedentota; class Candidatus Hydrogenedentia; order Candidatus Hydrogenedentales; family Candidatus Hydrogenedentaceae; genus Candidatus Hydrogenedens; species Candidatus Hydrogenedens sp. The sequence continues at coordinate 6,036 of DAOSBX010000050.1, forward strand.
CAAAATATGATTTAATTACATTTATAATGTATCATTAAACAAGGAAATAACGATGACGAATTTTATTATTGCACGGTTCCTTCTATCCCTCGTTTTTACATTCTCATCTCCACCAACATTTCAGGATTTGATGAACCCCGATGTATTTCCCGACCCACAATGTGGAATGCTTGTAGAAAAAGCAGAGATTGTAAATGGTAAATTATTTATACAGACTACAGGTGCGAAATTCTCACTCAACCCAACTGGTGACGGAACTTTTCAGCAACGGATTGGACACCCTCGTCCTGTCCTTACAATAAAACTGGGGACAGGTGTTATAGAAGTTCCACCAAAAATAATCGCTAATTCACTTGGACGTGCTGTTATATCTTATGATAAGTTTAATCTTCGCATCAACGGCGATTCTTTATTCATGTTTCAGGCATTAAAACCTCTTACAGTTACAGTATCCAAAAAAATCGATGTCGGTTTTCATGCCTCATACAAAGCGAATCATGTAATTTTTGATGAATATGGTGGTTTTGGTCTATGTTACTCAGAACAAGAGACGGATGATGAGTTCAATCCTTACGGCGAGACAACCGCAAAATATACCATTCCTCCCAACGCTGTGTTATGGATAGGTGTCTGTCCACCAAAACCATATAATTGGGAACGTTCCATTCATGATAACATCGTCTGGCACTGGTCAAATCAGTTAGGTTATCCTCCCGACACCGAATTAATATCATGGGCAAAGGAAGGAAACATCATCCTGCTTCAATCAGAAGTAATGCTATGGAAAGACTGGAACCTTGCTTTCATCCCGAGATTAGGCGAATCAGAATTTGCCCGTGTCCGAGATACCTGCCATCAACACGGACTACGATTTATTGTCTATACAAGCCCATACTATTTCTTAAAAGGCACACCCTTTGAATCACAAGCCATGAATTCATTCGAAAATTTCAAAGGTTGGCCACCAGGTGATGCTACAGGTAGAAACATAGACCTATTTTTGTCAGAAATTTATCGAGTGATGAAAGAATACAAACCCGATGGTTTATATTTTGACGGGCAATACACAGACAACCCCGCACCATTATATATGCTTGCCAGAAAAAGTCGAGAACTATTAGGTGAAAATGGCATTTTAGAATGGCATTCAACATGGGCTCTTGGCAATGGACAATGTTTCCTGCCTCAAGCCGATGCCTACATAGACATTATCCTTCGAGGTGAAGGACAAGACACGTTATACAAAGACTTTAATTATCTTCGCTACTTCGTCTCATGTTACAACACCAGCAACAGTATCGGTGTGTTATGCACCAATGGACCTCATAAGCCCTCTGCAGATACTATTGACCGACTCCTTAAAGCCAACTGTCGGCTTCATACAATTGTTGGTTGGCTACAAGATAAAGAAATGATGAACCTGCTTAAAACACACTATCGAAACAAACTCACCCCAAAACTTCGTAACGAAATTGAGCAATTAGCAATGGAACGACAAAAAGAAATACCAAACATCTCAAAGAAGAGAGCCAACGAAGAGAAAATGTTACTTCAAGAACCTTCATGGGAAAAACCAATTTTCGTTGAGGAATTCAACAGCATACCTGACTGCGAATTACACATCTCCCCACAGAACAACAATCCCTTCTCTGTTCAAAGTGGAATCATGTCCATCTCCGCTTTGCCTCATACATACGCATACATTACCTGTCCATTAGACAACATCATTCAGGGATTTACTGTTCGCTTAAGACAAGGCACTGACAACGGAATGTCATGGGGTCCAGCAGTTCAAATCCGTTGGGAAGACGACTCACGCTTGAGGGTTGGACTCCGTAGCGATGGACTAATACAACTTGACATCGGAAGCGAACAAAAACTATTCAAAGGATTTAATCCTAACGAATGGATTCAATTGCGAGTCCGCTGGACAGAACACATAGGACTAATCGAAATATTGAACCCAGATAATCAATGGCAAAAAATTACCCGCTTCAATCATGCCTGCCCTATTCATACTCCCGCAAAAAATGTATCCTTCGGCAAAGTCCCCTATAACGGCGAACCCATCGACCACACCGATAATAATAACCTTCTCCCTGGCACCAACCAATGGGACACTCTCTCCCTATTTTAAGTACTCCCACCTGTCCGACTCCTCCGCCTCGTCCGACCTGTCCGACTAATCCGATTAAAATTCTATCCCTAATTGCCTCAAAGCCTCATAAATTTTCTCACGCTCTTGCCTTGTTATCTTACCCTCTCTGGCACGAACTATTATTTGCACTTCTTTAAATTTCCCGTCAATAAACTTTATAACTTGCATAACATCGCTTACCTTCCCCTTGGGTAGTGGAAAATTCAATTCAAGTTCTTCTTCATATATGTCCTCTCTCTTACTCTCTATTGCCTCTTTACCAATTATTTGTTCTGTTGAATATGATGTGCCCAATCCATTCTTTACAACTACAGGTTCTTGAGATTTTTCTTCACCTCTTTTTTGTGGTTCACAATGATTCTCTGCAATAATCACTTCATTATTCTCAAAGGAAACATTCGGTACTTCCTTAAAATATCTACAGACAGCCTTATCACCGGATAATTCCCCCAAACCAAACATGCCCTTACTCACCCCTTCCTTAATAGCATCTTCCAGAACGGACTTCGATAACAATCTTGACTCTCCAGGTACCCGATACGATGCATTCAATATCTGTTCTGTTATCACATAGTCCTTTCCTTTCAAATAACGCTCTTTTACAACTATTGGCGCGATTCGTTCTAATATCTCCCCCTGCGACCGCAGTCTTTCATACACCTCCGCAACAATACTCTGCACATTACCATGGGTTGCAATCCCCAAATCATCAATCTTATATCCTTCCTTAGTAGGGATTCCTACCTGACGATATAACCTCCGTATCGTTTCTACCAATTCCTTGTCCATCTCCTTTACTTTACTCTGTATATTCTTCTTCTGCTCATCCGAAATTTGCAATGTCATATCTTCCAATATAGATTTATGCGCCTTGTATTCCCGAATAACATTCTTAAACATCTCTCGCTCACTTTCCATCGGAAAAAGGAAAAATACCGTATTACAATTTACCCGTGGACTGGCCCCTTTTTTCTGTATCATATTCAAAATAACATCTTTATCTTCCCACGGCAAAATTACCAGTTTCATCTCATTAGTATCCGGAATATTAGATGGATTTCTCTCCCATATATATACCCTTAACTTATCGTGTTTCGTGTTTCTCAAAAGCAACTCTCGTTCCATCTCTTGAATATCAGAATCCTGGACATTTTCCTTTTTAGTTAATAAAATCCTATTTATATTCGGTTTATTAGAAAAATAATATTTGCCCCCATGATACTGAATATAAAACAACTTATTCTTTAATTGTTCTATCGCCTCCGTAACCGCACTCGAAGGATTTCCTATAGTCGTCGAACACCGTTTAATTTCACTCAACGTCGCACCCCTTTCCTCGCCACCTGAAAAAGAATACATAAAAATAGTTGTTGCAGTTCTCGTTCCCAGCTTTAAATTCTTATACATACTTCCCGACTCACGATTAATTCTCTCACTCCCAGAATTATAATCCGTAATGTCCTGTGCTATTACACTATTAAACTCACTTCCACAATATCGAAGTAATTCCTCCCGCACCTCATGCTTCATTAATGGAAAATCAGCAACACTAATATACGGAACCTTTTCTTTAATTAAGGCCCCTACAACAAGAGCCAATAATCGCAAAACACCCCGCGTCCGTTGAAAATTAGGAAGACTACCCCAACGATGATACAGAACATCTATCACCTCCGGCATGAAGGGATACGATGCTAAAAAACGGTCCCGATACTGAGTAATCTCTACACCCGAAGGTAAAATCTCTTCCTTTTCCGCATATTTTATAAACTCATTCACTACCTTCTTCACTTCGGACATTTCAATATTTCGAAACAACCTCTGACGAATGACACTGGCTATTTCCGAATCCTGGACCGGAGTATAAATCTTTTCCATTCGCCCCGTTACCTTCTGCAACTGAGCATACATCTGTTCCGATATATTATCGTAATGCTCCAGATGGCTTGACGGCAAAGTAATTACCAACGACACCTTTTCTAACGATGAGACCGTTTCCGTCAATTCCTGAATAAAAGCCAATGTTTGCCCTCCTAAATTACTCTCACCCACTTTGTATCCGCTCGCCTTCGTCATATATTCCAGCAACTCATCTATCAATATCACCAACGGTTGTTGTGGCTCCAACAATTTCCGCAATTTATCTTTCCCCGGTGATGTAAACTCAGTAAGCAATTCATTCTTACCCATCAATTGTCTTTCCAGCAAACCCCACAATGTCGTTCTTGCCTCCAAATTAGTCCCTACAATAACCACAGTTTTTGCATCCCATTCCTTCCTCGCCCGATGATATATAGCAATCAAGGAATGCGTCTTCCCTCCACCAAATGGCGTTTGCAACTGTATCACAGGGTCACCACCTTTGCCCTCTATCCGACCTCGTATTATCTTTAATAGACTCTTTAATCCTTCTGTTTCATATGTCTTCTGAAAAAACAAATCCGCATCTCGATATTCCGTAGGCCCTTCATTATGCGCTACCTGCCAGAGGTCCGCCGCGAAAATATCCATTGTCAACCTACCCGAAACTATATCCGCATGAGGATTCGCTATAGTATGAAATGCCTTCATCCAAACCATCTCCTTTTTTTAATATTGTCATTTAATTTTAACAAAAAAAGAAATAAAATAATAAATTACATTACAACATATAACCAGAGTACCCATTGTAGCGGGAGCATCCCTGCTCCTGAACCCTAAATAACCACTCCAGGAACAAATACACTCCCCCTACCTCAATCCCTTAAAACAATTCCCTTTGCTCTGGCTTTGTTGCAAGTTTATCTATTTCACGTAAAACTCTTTCTTTACCCGTTAAAAATCCTTCCAACAACTTCTTCTCCTTACTCTCATTCGGCAAACACTCCGCCACTGCCTGCCCAACACGATAAAACGCATCACTCTTCCCATATCCCGTCTCCTTCAACAATTTCAACAACTCCTCCTGCTTACCCTTTTCCCACAACAATAATACACGATGCAATACATCTATCAAATCCTTCCCCCCTTTTAATTCTTCCCCTTCCCGTTCCGCAGGTCCCAGTACACGCACATACTCCTTATCCTTTCTTATGAAACTTCCCCGCTTCGACCATTCCTCCGTAAGGTCTATACCACAACTCGTTGCCAGCTTCCGTGCCTCGTCAAATTCTACCCGTGCCTCTCCATACTCCCAACGATACAACACATAAAATCGGGTCAACTCACTTATCTCCCCTGCAAAACCATTATGCAATATCTTACGCACCGCATAATCCGTCGCTATCTTCCGTATCTCCTCCAACATTACATCCGCACGAATTACCTCCCCCTCATAATTCATCACCTTCTCATACTTCCCAAACACCTCTATCCCCGCACCTATCGCCGAAATAAAAAAGTCCGACCCACTCACCCCCTCATCCCACAATCGCTCCAATTTCTGATTCAAATACCGCTTCAACTCTTCCAAAACCTCATTATAAAACCCCGTCTCTTCCCGCTTCATCTTACGCCCAACAATATATATTGACGACGCCAACGATGCCGTCTCATTCGCATTTAATCGCGATTGCATCTCCGTATTTACTGGCCAGGACGCCGTTACCACCAAACCCGAATCCAGCAATGCATTTATCACCGTTTCCCAGCCCGATGTCGATTTATGTGCATACACAATCACCGCTATCCCATCCGGCTTCAATATCCGATACATCTCCTTAAACGATAACCCTAACTGCTCCTCAAAAAACCTTTTTGCTTTCTCCTTGTCCTTATGTAAGGGGACATTAGCGATTATCTCCCCTTTTTTAGGTGTAAGAGGTGTGATAAACAACTCCGGATACAGATGACCTATACTCCGTTTCAACCACACATAGAAAAAATCAGATAAAGCCGCATAACTAATATTATCATAATAAGGTGGGTCCGTTAATACCGCATCAAAATAATTATCCGGATAGGGAAGCTGTGTCGCAGAAGCATGACTAACAACAGGAACCACAGTCTGAAAATCTGAAATCTGTGAAATGTTCAATAAGCTTCTATTTATATATTCTAATGCTGTCTTCCAATCGCCAGTTACTTCAGAAAAAGGATTAAATTCAAAAAAATCCCATGTCATAGGTAATGCCTGCCTTCCAAATACATGTGCTAAATACTCATCAGAAACAGACCAAATGCATAATGTTGCACCTTTATCTACTAATCTATTTACATTTAATGCAAGGTAGCTAACCACTGCTTTAGCAAAGTCGGGTGGATATTGTAGTTGAATCATTTCCTCATACGCCCTGCGAACCGCATCACAAAAAGTTATCAGACTCAACTTCTGCCTCGAATTAAATAAATCGCCCCATGTTTCAAATTTATATCCTCTTCCAGCTACAGTCGTAGGGTCTCCCTTATCCATATTTTCATCAGGCACGGGCTCCATACCCCATTTCTCTCGCAATTCTTCCACCTTTCGGGATAATGCCTTCTCCGCACATAGATATAATTCCATATCTTCTTCTGTGGCTATTCGATACCGTTTCCCCCTCTCTGTTCCACCTTTCCCCAAAGTACGGTTTTCCTCACCAGCTAAATAAACCACCGCTATCATCCGCTGGCTTGATTTCCCCTCCTGAAACAACTGCCTCGTGGTCTTATCATCTATCACCGCACCACACGCAGGACAGCTTACTACCGCACGGGCTACAGTCCCTTTTTCCGGATCAAAACTACCCACCGGCAAATCCAAATTTAAAATATCGGGCTTCTCAATAAACCGCCATCCTTCCTTATCCTTCTCTACAATCCCAAACTCAATCGTATTCCTCTCCTTATCTACCACCGGATACAACGATATCTTCTTTCTATCCTTCTTAGCCAACCA
>DAOSBX010000050.1:13148-21583 GCA_035361075.1 Candidatus Hydrogenedens sp.
CCACCATATATGCAAAGTACTGATATGTCCATGTCGGATATTTTTTTCCTTAGCACTTTCTATACCCACTTCCTTTACCGGAAACGACTCTTCAATAAACCGTTTACTTGTCATAAATCCTCCTCCAGATAATCAACTTATTATAAAGTAAACATACTTTACCATATCATAATACTAATAATACACGCATCCAGTGTAGCGGGAGCATCCTTGCTCCCGTATAAAAAGCGTTATAGCGGAAGCATTCTTGTTCCCGACCTACTCAACCTTTCCCGACCTCTCTATTTCTTCCATCCTCACAATATATCTAACCACTTTTTCTTCAGGTTGCATATTGTCCGCAGGATTCCGAACAATCTTCAATTCAGGATTTGTAGATGCGTTAAACACAATATACAAATAATAATCATCTTTAAATCGTTGTGCATGTAGCCATTCATTCTGCGTAATAATAACATCCCCTTTATCCGCACGCGTTTTAACCTCTATATACCGTATCCCAATAGATTCCCCATTCTCATCATATTTCACAGAACGAATATCAAACCCTAAATTCTGTTCAGAAACATCCTCAGGATTCCTCCCCTGCTTCCGTTCATATTCCATTGCGACATGCATACCTATTGCTTCTATCTCTTCACTTACAATAATGGGTTTCTTCCCTTCTCGTTTTTGATAGGGCATTACTCGAACAACCGATAAAAGACGAGGAGTCTCCATAGATAGGGATGTCTCTTTTTGAATCTGTTTACGTAACTCCTCTTTTTGGTGTTCGTATCGTCTCTTCTTCTCCTTAGTATTGTTTATTACCAGTTCCACATTTTCACCGTTATCTTTCCGTTTTTCTAATTTTATTAGGTCCTCATCTAATTTATCAATGAAATATTCTAATGATTTCACCCCATAGTTCTTCTTAATTTCTGCCTGCCGATTCCGTTCCTGAAGCAATTCGTTCTTATATTCTTCCAGCGCCTGCAAAGCGGTGCGTAATACCTTATTCTCTATTTCCTCTACGGATAAAGATGACTCCGATATAGGTTGATTTTCTTGCTCTAAGTCCCAAAGGATAGACGGTGGAATAGGTTTAATGTTTGCTCCATCTGTATAAAATGAAAAAAGCCGTTTTCCTGCGGTAGCCCCTGTTCCATCCTCAATTTCACCTTCATAAAAGATAATATATCCATCCAGTTTTCCGTCCGGATCATAAAAAACAGCTCCTTCCGCAAGATTATCCATTAATGTGTTTTCTATCCATTGTTGGACCGCCTCAAACAAGGGATGTCCAAATGATAAAAATTCAACCGTTGAGTCCCTTAGCGCCACTTCCTTATCGAAGGTAACTCGTTTATATTTATTCTGAACCAACCCAAAACGTTTACGAAATTTCTCATCTTCTGCAATCCTTCGTAGTTCATAAGGAACCGATTCTATAGAATAGATTTTTTCACCTATTTTCTTCATAGTCCCTTTTAAATAACTATATACCTTCTTAAAATACAGTTCTGTATATTCCGGTATTAACCGATTTTCTTTGGCTTTTTGGGATAACTCCTTTATTGAGGTAAAGTTTATATGTTTGGTTACAAGCGTATCCGAAAAAATGTTCTCCTTAACTTGGGAAATAAACTCTTCATTAATTTCAGGAATGGTTCCTTCAAGAATCTCATTAATATCCCGGGCATTCAATGCAGCATCTGTTAATGCCTCCGCTACTTTCTTGCTTTCTATAAATTCACCAATAACATCATATACCTTATCTGAACCAAGAGCACTACGAATCTCTTCTAATTTTTCAAGAATACGGTTTAACACACTTCCTTCTCGTGTATCTATCGCAACAAAATTGTGAACATACACCTCGCGACTCTGTCCATAACGATGAATTCGCCCCATACGTTGTTCTAACCGATTCGGATTCCACGGAATATCATAATTAATCATCAAATTACAAAACTGTAAATTAATACCTTCACCCGCCGCTTCTGTGGCTATTAAAATGTCTGTCTTATTCCTGAAAGTATTTTCTGCATCAATCCGTTCTTCTAAATTCATACCACCATGAATTGTATTCACTCGAAAACCCCATTGTTGAATCTTTCCGGCAAGATATTCAAGGGTATCTCGGGATTCCGTGAAAATAAGTATTTTCCTTTTTACAGGGTCTTCAATGTTCTTACTCAGTTCTTCTATAGATTCTCTCAATCGTTTTAATTTTATTTCGTTTTCTCCTTTAATGATTTCTTCCGCCCGCAGAATAAAATTATCTATTTGTTTGATTTCTCCTTCCAATTCTTCTTTATTTCTGGAACTGCTTACTGTTTCCCATTTTTCTTCTTCTTTCCATCGTTCTTGTTCGGAAAGATCTTCAATTTCATCAATATCTGTGATATATTCTCTCTTCTCTTCTTTTTCGGGTTCAGGTTGGTTTAAATATTCTTTTAACCGGTTCTTTCTCCGTTTTAAAGACTCTAAGAGGGCATACATACTCGAGGCAAAACGACGCTGAAGAATGACAAGTGCAAATGCAACATTCTTTTTCTTCTCATCATCTTTGAGCTGTTTATACTGTTTCTCAACATATTTTGATAAGTCGTTATACAAAATTTTTTCAGCCGGAGACTCTCTCCCCAAATCGTATGGAATCGTTCTTACATTCCGCGGTGTAAATAGGGGTCTGCCATCAAAATCTCTCAAATCTTCCTTAATTCTACGAATAAAAAGAGGATTATTCCCTGCCTTAATGGACTCTATCATCATTTGATTTGTGGCAAAAAATCCAGGTTCTAACAGGTCTAAAAATAGACGAAAATTATCCGCATCTCCTTTATGCGGTGTAGCCGTAAGGAATAAAAGATGTTCCGTGCAATTAGACAATACCTCCCCTAATTTATACCTTTCCGATTTTTCTGTTTTCTGTCCATAACGATAAGCACTAAGTTTGTGAGCTTCATCAACAATGATAAAGTCAAAATTTGTACTGGATAATGTCTGCTTCACATCATTTTGCTTGGCAAAATCAATCGAAGTTATACATTGATTATACTTTTCCCAGATATTTACACGATATCCCTCATCAAAACGACTCCGATCTATAATTTCAAAATCTTCCTCAAATCGGTCCTTCATCTCCCGTTTCCACTGGTCTTTCAGATGTCCAGGGACAACTATTAAAATTCTTTTAATTAAACTACGTAGTTTCAGTTCTTTAATAATCAATCCCGCCATAATCGTTTTTCCAGCTCCCGGATCATCTGCAATCAAAAAACGAATACGCAATAACTTCAAAACATAGTTATATACCGCATCAATTTGGTGAGGCAAGGGGTCCACTTTGGATACATGCACCGCAAGCAACGGGTCATACAACGAAGCATAACGATACCGAATCGTTTCTAACGAAAGAAAAACCTCCTGAGCGGGTTTAGAGAATGTCCCACATGAGGGAAGAATCGTTAATTTATTTAAATCATCTTCTCTTAGTGTTAAATTTTTATATTTTTTACTTTTAATTAATACCCCTGTCATTTGGATATAACCACCTATTATACATTCACATGTGTCTATTTTCATAGGTTCAGGTAAAAACGGATCAGAAATAACAGTTCCTTTTTTTAACTTTTCTAAAATATTTTCCATATTTACTTCCTCCTTCTTATATTATCTATCCAGATAATCTACTTTGTCCAATTCATTCAATCCCCTCCGCCCCGTCCGTTTTTTTGTTTGTCTGTCCTGTCCGACTCGTCCGACTGGTCCGACTCTACTCTTTCTTCTCTCTATCTCGCCAACGTTTCCGTTCATGATACATCCGCTCCGTAAAACCACCCTTCTCCAAAAACTCCCGCTCCAACCGTTCTAACTGCTTCCTCAACAAATATGTCGCCTGATGAATCAAACAAATCACCGTATTTCCCGCAACCTCTGCCGACGCTGTCCTTATCCCATAAATGTCCGACGTGTCCGACTCGTCCGACCTGTCCGACTTATACATCTCCCTTATCCTTCGTGCCTCCGGCGAATCCTTGCCCCATTGTCTCAACCCATGCTGTCTCAAATAATCCTCATAATCCCGCAACAACTCCTCCAAACTTGCCTTTGCCACACCTGTCAACTTAATCTCCATCTTCTTTGATGTCGCAGACGCCATACTCCCTTCTGCAATATTTTGAACTCCACTCCTGCTCGCCTGAATCATCTGGTCATGTGTTCTTGATTTCTTATCAATGAACCGCTCACAAAACAATACCGTCGCATCATATATCTCCTGCGCTACTTGAAAACTCCGCAATCTCCGATAGCCCCCATGTGGAGGAATTAACCTCCCATCAGACATAATCCTTCCTTTCTCTTTTGTGTTATTTTGTCCGACTTGTCTGACTCGTCCGACTTGTCCGACCCTTTAAATTCATGGTCGGGGCGGCCGGATTTGAACCGGCGACCCCTTGGACCCAAACCAAGTGCGCTAGCCGGACTGCGCTACGCCCCGAAACCATACTATTATACCTCTTCCACTCCTAAAATAGCAATTTCACCATCACCCCGTCCAACCCGTCTGACTTGTCCGACGTGTCCGACTCGTCTGACTTGTCCGACGTGTCTGACTCGTCTGACTTGTCCGATGTGTCCGACTCGTCCGACCCGTCCGACTCTCCCCCCAACTTTATTTGCATTTATCTCTCCTTTTTTGCGATAACAATTATTGAACCTAAACACGGAGAAACAAATATGAAACCAAACTCAATCATTTTCGTAATGTTTATCCTTTTGGCTCCCCTCTGTTTTGCACAAATCGTCCTTGAAGAAGCCTTCGAACAGGGGTCAACCGCTCCTGACGGCTGGCAAACAAAGGTCTGGCAGGGCAAAGGCGATTTTCAATATCCTGTCCCGGGGAAAACCGGCAACGCAGTCCAGATTTCATCTTCCGAAGGCGGGGACTTATCCTGGTTCAAAGAAGTAGATGTCTCCCCATTTGCCCAATACAAACTCTCCGGCTGGATTAAAACAGATAACATTCAATTAGAAAACGGTGCGGGTGCTTTACTCAACATTCACGGAATTGATGGTGCTCGCACAACCTCATTATCCGGCACAAACGATTGGAAATATGTTGAATCTACATTCTTTGTCGGTTCTCAAACACGAATAATGGTGAATTGCCTCTTCGGGGGTTGGGGATTGGCAAAAGGAACTGCAATATATGATGATATCAAATTAGAAAAAATATCAGATATGGTGATGGGTGATATGCAAATAAACATTGACCCATCTCAGAAAGGCACCCCCATACACCCATTTATTTACGGTCAGTTTATTGAACATTTAGGTCGCTGTATTTATGGCGGTATCTGGTCAGAAATGCTCGAAGACCGCAAATTCTTCTATTTAATCAACACTACCGACTCTCCCTGGAAATTACATCCGTCAGATATGATGCTATTCATAGACCAGATTCATCCCTACACCAGTTGGTACACCCCTGTCATCCTCCTCAATCCCCATCGAGAACGTGGTCTGATACAGGATAATTTGGAAGTCATTGCAGGAAAAGAATATGTCGGTAGGGTCATATTGAAATCCACACACCCCGACATCACAGTTAAGGTTTTATTGCGTTCCGGCGACACACTTCTATGCGAACCCGCAATTATACAAAACATTTCGCAGGATTATCAGAAATACGCATTCAAACTCAAAGTGGATAAAGACGGCAAACCTGCCCAATTCGCTATTCTCGCCACAGGGCAGGGTAACCTGTTCATCGGTGCGGTCTCACTCATGCCCGGCGACAACATCAAAGGGATGAGAGCGGATACACTCGCCCTGCTAAAACAACTCAATTCTCCTATTTATCGCTGGCCCGGCGGTAATTTCGTCAGTGGATATAACTGGAAGGACGGTATCGGCGACCCGGACAAACGCCCAACACGCAAAAACCCCGCCTGGGGCGGTATTGACACAAACGATTTCGGGATGGACGAGTTTATGCAGTTCTGTCGTGAAATAGGAACGGAACCCTTAGCAGTGGTCAACACAGGTCTGGGTGATGTGCAGTTAGCTCGCGATATGGTCGAATACGCTAATGGCTCATCAGATACACCGATGGGCAAATGGCGTGCCGATAATGGACATCCCGAACCCTATAAAATTACCTACTGGGGTGTTGGCAATGAAATGTATGGCGAATGGCAGTTAGGTCATGTGCCTGTAGATGATTATGTCAAGCGTCATAATGAGTTTGCACAAGCCATGAAGGCAGTTGACCCTACCATCAAACTCGTTGGTGTCGGTGAAAACATGGGTATCTGGAGCCAGAAGATGTTAGAGAATTGTGCAGAAAATATGGACTACATAAGCGAGCATTTTTATTGTGGAGAAAAGAAGGATGTATTTGAACATGTTTACCAGTTAGCCGAGAGAATAAAAGCCAAAGTAAAAAATCATAAAGGTTATTTAGAAACGATACCTGCGTTAAAGGAAAAATTTGTCCCCATTGCAATGGACGAATGGAACTACTGGTATGGAGACCATGTCTATGGCGAACTTGGCTGTGTTTACCACCTGAAAGATGCGTTAGGTGTGGCTATTGGCTTACATGAATTCTTCCGCAACAGCGATGTAATAACCATGGCAAACTATGCCCAGACTGTAAATGTAATATCTGCCATTAAAACTACCAAAACGAGTGCTTTCTTTGATACGACAGGGCTTACCCTGATGCTGTACCGTCAGCGTTTTGGTTCTGTGCCTGTGGCTGTCGAGGTAAAACCGCTATCGGATAGCAATCAGGCAGGAGTATCTATGGTACCAATTGATGTTTTCTCTGCCTGGAAAGATGAGCAAGAGGGGATATTAACTCTCTCTGTGGTAAACCCCATGGATAGGGCAATTAATGTCCATGTAGGCGTAGCAGGCAAGGAAGTGACACCACCGAAAACCGCATGGATACTCACGGGCAAAGAGCCAATGTCCATTAACCTGCCTGATACTGAACCTGGCGTCTGGCTGAAGGAAGAAAAAATCAATAAGAAAGCCTTCCCTGAAATGGAAATTCCACCATTTAGCATTGTTATCACAGAATTAAAAGTAAAATAAATTTTAAACGATAGGAGCATATCTTATGTTATTAACATCCTTTGTTATTGCGACCGCTATTGCCACTGCTTATGAGCCCACATGGGAATCATTGGACCAGCGACCTAATCCGCAATGGTTTGAAGATGCCAAATTTGGTATTTTTGTACACTGGGGAGTCTATTCTGTCCCGTCATGGGCACCCAAGGAAACCTATTCGGAATGGTATTGGAATCACATGCAAAATAAAGAGGGTGCCACATGGAAATTCCATGTTGAGAAATATGGCGAAAAATTCCAGTATCAGGATTTTGCCCCGATGTTCAAAGCGGAATTATACGACCCCAACCACTGGGCAGATGTATTTAAACGCTCAGGTGCGAAATATGTCGTTTTGACATCCAAACATCACGATGGTTTTTGTATGTGGCCCAGTGTTCAAAGTTGGAACTGGAATGCGATGGACATCGGACCGCATCGGGACCTCGCAGGCGAGCTCATCAGTGCAGTAAAGAATGCTGGACTTAAAGCAGGGTTTTACTACTCATTATATGAATGGTTCAACCCGCTGTATAAACAGGATGTACATCGTTATGTAGAGGAACATATGTTACCGCAGATGAAAGACTTAATTATTCGCTATCAACCGGATGTGTTCTGGCCTGATGGGGAGTGGGATTACCCGAGTTCTGTCTGGCGGAGCACGGAATTTTTAGCCTGGCTGTTTAATGAATCGCCCGCACCAAAGGATATTGTTGTAAATGACCGCTGGGGCAAAGATTGTCGCAATATACATGGAGGATTTGCGACCCCTGAGTATGGACATATCCCCGAGGGTCCGTTGATGGAAAAGGGACTGTTTGAAGAGTGTCAGGGGATGGGTCGGTCATTTGGTTATAACCGAAATGAGACGGCGGAAAATTACCGTAGCACCGCGGAATTGCTTCACCTGCTTATAGATAATGTCTCACGGGGTGGTAACCTACTATTGGACATAGGTCCATCCGCAGATGGACGCATCCCGGAGATAATGGAGGAACGACTGCTCGAGATGGGTAAGTGGCTCGAGGTGAATGGGGAAGCCATCTACGGTTCCGATGTGTGGAAGGATGCACCGAAGATGGAGAATTTCCGTTTCACACGCAAAGGGAATGCAATATATGCCATAGCGTTGAAATGGCCCCCTGAGACATGGACCATCCCCAAACCAGCCGAGTTCCAGACCGTGCCCAAAGTAAGTTTACTCGGCACAGACATTCCGGTAAATGCGGAAGACCAATACGGGCAAATAGTTATAACTACACCTTGCGTCTCCCCTGCCCAAATCCCATGCCAACACGCCTGGGTATTTAAGTGCGAGTTTT
>DAOSBX010000051.1 GCA_035361075.1 Candidatus Hydrogenedens sp.
ATTCCTGACCAATATACCGCAGATAATCTTTACGATTACATTGATGGAAATGCGGAGGTCTATCGCTCATTAGGGGTTAAAGAAGTTTTTGCTTACCGATGGTCTCGTCCAAAGGAAGCAGATATTATCGTAGATATTTTTGATATGGGCGATTCCAACGGTGCGTATGGAGCATACCATAATGACATCCGCGACCAAAAAGAAATCGGCATCGGGGCAGAATCGGAATATATGAACAATTCCCTTGCCTTCTGGAAAAGCAAATACTTTATCTGCATCACAGGTATGGGAGATTCTCACGAATTAAACCAAACCATTTTAGAATTAGGAAAATGTATCGACCGCCAAATCCCAGATAAAGGCAATCCACCTAAGATTATACATGTGCTCCCTGATAAAGGCTTGATGAAAAGTCACATCCACTACTTTAAAGATTTCAACCTCTTAAATGTCCATTACTTTATTTCAAATGAGAACATTTTAGGTATTGATAACGGATGTGAGGGTGTGTTAGTTCGATATTCACTTCCCGAATCTCAAGAGCAGTTTAATGTGATTATTATCAAGTACCCAAAAAAGGAACGTGCCAAAATAATTGCTAAAAATCTAAAAGAAATATTAGAACAATCGAAAGAATTCCCAACTCAAGAAAAAGCATCTGGTATTTGGGAATTTAAATCAATACTGATACATCAAAAGAAGAATTATCTTATCCTCATTATAGACTGGCAAAAAAAGGAAATTGGTGATTTGTATTTAAATCAAATTATTAATAAAATAGAATAATACGATAGGAGCCTAAAACAATGAGAACTACTCGCAGAACGTTTTTAAGCATGAGTGCAATGGGCACTGCATACTTCATTACTCAATCCATTGCACAAACAGAAAATACACAACCCACCCCACAAGCAGGGGAGAAATCCCGCGTCGTTGTGATTCGCGACAAAGACCTATTAGATACTGAAGACAATATTAACAAAAAAGTCCTTGAAAAGATGGTAGACGAAGGGGTAAAAACACTATTCCAAACAGCCACACCCGAAGAAGCATGGAAAAAAATTATCAAACCTGACGACGTCGTAGGCATTAAGAGTAATGTTTCTGGACCACCACGTACACCAGTAGAATTAGAAGACGTCTTAAAGATGAAAGTTATGGCTGTAGGTGTGCCAGCAGATAAAGTCTCTGTTGATGACCGCGGAGTATTACGAAATCCCGTTTTTCAAAATAGCACTGCACTAATTAACACAAGACCAATGAGAACTCACCATTGGTCAGGCGTAGGAAGTCTACTTAAAAATTACTTGATGTTCTCCGATAAGCCACCTTCCTGGCATGCAGATTCTTGTGCAAACCTTGCAGGTCTATGGGATTTGCCCATCGTTAAAGGAAAAACACGGCTAAACATCCTTGTTATGATTACTCCCCTTTTCCACGGAAAAGGACCTCATCATTACAATAAAGAATATACATGGAATTATCAAGGCTTAGTAATCGGAACCGACCCCGTCGCCTGCGACGCCACAGGACTACGGATACTAAAAGCAAAACGACTTCAGTATTTCGGTAGCGAACAACCGTTCGCTGTCTCTCCACATCACATTCAAGTAGCACAAGACAAATTCCACCTCGGCAATGCAGATGAAAACCGCATCGAACTAATCAAGTTGGGCTGGGAAGACGGTTTCCTGATTTAAACAACAAATTCATAAAAAACACATTATAGGGAAATATAATTGCTCTATTTATACAAAACTCCTATTCCAAAAACTCATGCAAATATAGTTTCTAAGGAATTAGGGTGAAGGGTTCTTTACTTTGTCGAGGATTTTCACAATCAGGTCAAATAGAGCCCCTAACATTTTAATTCCACTATTCCATACTTCGATTTCTTGTTGTTTTTGTAACGTTGAATCTGCATGCTGGGGAATTGCCTTTGCATAGGTTGTTAATTTGATATGTTTCATACCTTACTCCTTTTGGTTCTATAAAATTAAAAGTCTATTTGGAATCGTGTTTGTAGAATGCCTAACCTGCCATCATATAAATCATGCTCTATAGTTGCAAGGGTGTAGTTAACATAAATACGGGCATTGGGATTTAAATACCAATTCAGTCCCAAAGTCCAATCTTCCCCCTTTCCCCCTCGTATTATTCCACTATCCAAGTCTATCCATGAATAACGTAACCCCAATTCCCATGCTCCCCACGTACCTGCTTTAGGTGAAAAGTTTTTGTTAGGTTTAACCCGACTTAATGTCCCTGTTTTGTTGTTATATGTACGATGTTCTCCCGTTAGAAAGTAACTCGAGTAAATATAACCTCCTTGAAATTCCCGAGTACCATCAAATTCCGTTTCTACATAAGATAAAGCGTGTTCTGCTTGAATAGAAAGTGGACCATATACCCACAGCAATTCTGTCCCTATCAAATCCACATTATCTGCCACAGCATCTGCAATTCGGAATCCTTTATATCGGTCTGTGTCTAAATACGAATAGGCAAGGGCACATTCAGGATTCGCTTTATAACGGAATTCTGCCCCATCTGGATTGCGATGACTGTATGCTATACCCAGATGTAAAAGTTTATGTTCCTCCTCATCATATAAGGGCAAACCAACGAAACGACCCGTAACAGCATACCCTCGATCATCATCGCTATCATTATCCGAAGGGAAGTCATCCGTTTCCTTAAATACACCAGCCTGCCAGACAATCCTGTTTGAAAGTTGAGAACTGAAAACCATTAATCCAACATTCCGCTTCGGATTAAAAACATCATTGTAGCCTCGTTCCATAAAAGTATTATAATTGTAATTGGTCAATTGCTCCAGTCCAAAAGGTTCACGAAAATGGCCAACCTGAATATTCCCAAGATATGGAATATCCGAAAGCCCCATATATACATCTGTAAATTTAGCCCGCCCCTCCAAATCTTTATCCCCTGCAAAATCGAACCTCATCTTATAAAAAACGGATTCATACATTTTCCCACCAAGTTCTATTTCTGCACGACGAAACTGAGTCCCATCATCTTCTTCTCCAAAAACAGAAGCCAAATCCCCATCATTATCAAAAAATGCCCAATCTAACTGAACCCGACCACCTACCTGCAATTCAAATTTACCATCATTACTCTTAAACGTAAAACGGTCTCTCCATTGTGGTGTTAAAATGTGTTGACTTTCTTCACCCCTATCATTCTCCACGTTATCTTTGGCATTAGAGTCATTTCCAGTTTTAGTCTCAACAGGAGCAGGTTGTCCAGCAGATTGCTCTTGAACGAACTGACCACTTGCTTTTAGCAATGTTTCCAGCTCCTGCACTCTCTTTTCAAGCACCTCTATCCGATGTAGAAGCTGAGTCTCATCAATTGTACTTTGCGTATCTTCCGCTCCTATAGATGTATTTATAAAAAAAACTATACCAAAAAACAAAAACGAGATAAACAAATTAGCTACTAATATTTTTTTGTTCATTTTCCATCTCCTTTATATGTAAGTATTTCCATCGACCTGCATAATTTATGCCAACACAATATAAAGTATAAATAGTGCTAAAACATGCTTATATGATACATATTTAATACACTTACAACGCTTTTATAATTAATAGACACGATATATGATAATAATAGTTATCATATTTGGTAAAATAACCACTAATTATGGTGTTTGTTGAAAGGGTTTACCCTGACCCGTCTGACCCGTCCGACTTGTCCGGCCCTCACGTCTTTATCGCACAGAGAAGTTCACTTATCGATGGGAAAATATAGTCTGGCTTCTTTTCTATCTTGTTTAGTTGTTCCATCGTTGTCTCACCCGACAAAACGAGAATAGATGTAACCCCTGCACGGTATGCCATCTCCATATCCGTATAGAGTCTATCCCCTACCATCGCTGTGAATTGAGGTCGCATATTTAGTATCTTCAATGCCATCTCAATCATTTCTGGATTTGGTTTCCCAATATATCGTGGCTCTCTGCCCGTGCTTGCATGGAGTAATTTTGCAATAGAACCACAATCAGGGATAGGTCCATCCTCGGTGGGACAAACTAAGTCAGGATTAGTTGCTATATACGGCAACCCTTGCAGAAGCCAATATGTAGCCTTTCTCAATTTTTCATAAGTTAATGTAATATCAAATGAAATTACAACCGCATCAGGCTCATCTTGAACCAGATGGAATCCTGCCCGTATAAGTTCTTTTTCAAAAGAAGGTGGGGCTACTGTAAAAAGTTTTTTATATGTAGTGTTCCGTTTCAGATATTCCACTGTTGCCATGCCTGACGTTAATATGTGTTCCTTCGAGACATGAATCCCCAACATACCTAATTTCTTTTGATACTGTTCCGCATCCTTTGTCGGATTATTTGTAAAAAATAAATATTTCTTGCCAGTTAATTTCAAATGTCCTATAAATTCTTTGGCTCCTGGAATAGGTCGATTTCCAAGATATATCGTTCCATCCATATCTAAAAGAAAACACTGTATATCTTCAATCTGCGTCATTTTAAATCTCCACTCATTTCGATTTTATTGAACATGAAATATTAAGCATTTAAAACAAGCAATTGCGGAAAATTCCACACTTTTTATTCAATACATTGGATGATTATGAGAATGTCAATTTTTAAAAACATTTAAGTCATTGAATAATAGTATTTTATAAATATGTTCTTTTTTATGCTTTCTTATGGCATAACAATTGCGTAATCATAAATACAAATAGGAGTTAAATACATGTTTCGACAAATAATGATATTAAAAAAAGACAAGAAAAAGCAACAAGGTATGACACTTGTTGAACTGATGTTTGCAGGTGGTATTATGGCATTCGTATTGAGTATGATTTTTACCTCTGTCGTGACGGTAGGTATGAATAGTGAAATACATACCCAACGATTACAGGCAGAGAGCGTGGTCAATGAAATATTAGACCAAATCAGCCGAACCGATGTAACACAGATTTTGAATTTTACCCCAAATCTTAACCATTTGCCGGGAAACCGTGCAGTCGTTCGTATTGAAGCTATTACTGCTTCAGGTTCCCCTATCAGTTTGCCTACGACTACAAGTGTAAGTTTGCCAAATCCGTTAGAGGTTCGAGTAACATTAACATGGCAAACGACACGTGGATACACCATAACCAAGAGAGGGTCAACTTATGTTTCCAACTAATCAATACAAGTTAGGTATGACATTGATAGAAGTAACCATGACTGTTGGCTTGATGGTAATTGTCATGGGTGCTTTATTCTCATTATCGTTAGGGATAAGTGATACCGTTCAAAATTATAGTGCAACTGCCACTGCTACAGATGAAGCACGTCGTGCATTAACTATTTTGGTGCCACGTTTATCCCAGGCGTCAAGGCAAACCGTCAATTGGAACGAACTTCCTGGGAGCGTATTACGTTTTCGGATGCCAGCGGACCTTGACGGTAATGGCAGTTGTGTTGATGTTGCAGGGAATCTCGAATTAGGAGATGTAGTAACTATCCAACGGGATACTCAAGATGCTAACGGGGATGGTTTGACTGATAACCAATTAGTAATGATACAGGGTAACAATGTAACCGTTCTTGCAAATCATCTTTTTAACCCTCCTGAATCCGCAAATCCAGACGGCTCTTTTAATGACACTAACGGGAATGGACGATTAGATAGAGGCTTCTTTGTAACTGCTCAAAATAATACACTTCAGATTTTCATAGATACGTTCGGAGAATCCCGACGTGGTCATCAGTTTGTAATTAATGTTGATGAACGTGTAATCCCCAGAAACCCATAAAGAGAGGTAATATGCCATGTTTACCAAACAAAAACACTTAAATATATCCCACAGAGGTGAAGAAGGGATGGCACTAATCGTGGCATTTATTTTTGTCATAGTTGCCATTGGCTTATTAAGCTCCCTCTCCGTTCAAATTATTAACCAGAGTATACAGCAAAACAAATACAGTGACTTTCGTGATGCCTTCTGGGGTGCTGTTTCTGCTGTCCAGGAGAGTAAAAGTTCTCGCGAGTTAGGTGGAAATGGGTTGATTGGTGTTACAAGCTGGACTCCCTCTTACAACGATAATAATGAACCGATATTACCTTCTTTTGATAGTTCTTCTGTAACTCCACGCACCCTCTCTTCAGACCCAGCTGTTCAATATTATGCTGTCTTAATCCCATGGGAGAATGACAATTTTGACAATAATGGGGATGGCGTTGTTGACGATATTACAGAACAGGACATGTTTAGCATCTATGCAGTTGCCCAAAAAAACGGTGTCGTTCGTAGATTGGAAGTCATTACCGATAGTACAGATGTTAATGTCTGGCGAAATGCAATTTTCGCTGGTGATGGACAGGTAGGAAATGTCATTAATGGGAATGTTAGCATTCACGGTTCGGTTCATATATTAGGAAATAATCTTCTTCCAGGGAATCCTGCAATTACCGCTTTAGACCTGAGTGGAACAGCCTTGATACACAATAATTATCAGGGTGTCCCAGGAATATTGCAACAACGGGTGCCTCCGTTACAGACAACTCTATTTGATGGAGAAACGGTAGAAACATTGAATGCAAAACTTCGTGTCAAACGAGGGTTAGTAGGATTGTCAGGCACCTCAGAAATAGGGGAACCTCATGTTCGGGGCAACGGTTGGAAGGAAACGATGGATGGAACTTATGTTAACGACGGCTGGACTGGAAATCAAACAATACCAGATGGTGCGAGAGGAATTCCAAAAAATGTATATAGTGATAACGGGTTTAATGAACTTTACGATTTGGGTAACCGAGTTAATTTTCCGAGGCTTACAGATGATTGGCGAGAACCAGACGGCTCAAAAGTAATGAATCCCAACACAGGAACCTGGTATAGCGTTCAGGATTATTTCTCACAGGTTCTGTTGGCAGACCCAGTTATCCCAAACGATGGTGTATTTGTGGGTAACTTAGTATTAAACGCAAAGGGAAATAAAATCTTCTGGGACGCCACTACAGGGACATACTTAAATGGTTCACTTCCCGCCTCATTACCTCCCAATGACCACGACTATATCTGGTTCGACCCTACAACAAATGTATTAAGAATCAATGGCCAAATACGAATTGATGGAAATTTAACGTTTACAGGTCAAGGTAATGACCGAACCATCAATTATAGTGGACGTGCTGCTCTCCTTGTATATGGGGATGTTAACATTGATTCTGACCTTGTAACCTGCAACAATGGCGATCCAAATAATACCGCAAACAGTTATCCTGTTAACAATGTAATAGGTATCATGAGTTCTAATAACATGTTTATAGGAAATACAGCTCAATGCGATATTATGGGTGCATTCTACGCTCAAAATATGATTAAAATTTCAAAGCAAACAGATATTATGGGAACAATTGTCGCAAGTTATTTCGATATGGGTTCACAAGTACCAAATATTTATCAAGTCCCGGCTCTGGCAGATAATCTGCCATACGGTATGATAGGAAATTATCCAATTACTACGCTCCAGCAGGTTGGCTGGCGTGAATTAGGTATCTAATTACGTTAAGAAAGAAAATAAGATGGATACAAACAAAATTAATACACAAGTAAAATTATATTTTTTATTTTTTATTGGGGTGGCACTTATTGTTGTAGGCATACTTGGTGCTATCTGGGGAAAAACAACAAGTAAAACAGATACAACCGCTAATAAGGATTTCACAGCAGAACCTTCTAATACACTACCAATACCCGTGGAAGAAACGGAGCAAACCGATGAGAAAAGCGTGCCCACTAATCTGGACAATCCCGACCAGCTTATTGAATATTACCGTTCTCAAATGGAACAAGACCCACAAGACCCTAATACCCCTGCTTATCTATCAGCCATGGGGAATATTTATAAGTCAAAGAAAATGGATTGTGCCAGTGCGATACCTTATTATGAAAAGGTTATGATTGACTACCCTCAATGGGAAGGTATCAAATCCGTCTACCCTGAACTGGCAGATTGTTATGAACAACTTAATGATTATAAAGGTAAAATTTGGGTGCATCAGGAAGCAATGAAAATTTTCCCTCCAGATTCTCAGGAATACCTTTATGCAAAAACCGTTCTCGGTTTAGAATAGAAGACTGATATACTACAAAAAAATGTGATAAAAAAAACAAGTCCCAGTTAAATAAGTTAATATAAACACGTCTTTTTATCCTTAGCCCAAAATGCTCATTTGTAGTTAACGCAAATAAAAAGTATTATATATTCGTATAGTGCCTTTTATTAATTTGGACTCAGGAAAGGAAAATGTTAATGAAAAAAATTGTTATTCTCCTGATATTAACTTTTTCTTCTATTTTATATGCTGATAATATTCTCATATCACCGCCACTGATGTATAACACGTTGATAAACTGTTCCTATTCACCCAAAACAAACCGATGGATGATAGCGGATAAAAAAACAGAGCACAAACCTTCTGAATATAATTTCAATACTCTACCTACGGTATCAGAAAATAAGGAACAAGGTTTGCCTCGAATAAAAATAAAGGAGATTAAAGGGAAGAAGGTGTTTGTTTACGGAACAAACGACAAAACATTTGTCCCACGTGGTTTTAATCATGTCGTTTTGGAGCATCGCAGTTCTGGTTGGCACGTATTGTTTAATACCAATGTTTATAATCCTGATGAAGCAGAAAGCACCTTAAGAAAAATTGCAGAATCAGGAGGAAATACAGTTCGTCTTTGGGTATGGGGCACACAAAATGAATATGGTTTTTTATCTCAAAAAGAAGGTGAAATACTAAATAATCAATATATGGATAATGTCATAGATTTTTTGCAGAGGGCGACAAAATATAATATTTATTTAATTCCTATTCTTGATGAATATCCACGTTTTGGCAATTTTGAGAAGCAATTACAACAACTCCATTTAGAATCGACCTATGATGATGAGCATGTCACGAAGTATAATCGACAATTCTTCTGGCTATCTTATATCCGAGCTAAGGCGATAGTTATTCAAAAATTTATTCAATATATTAAAGAGAGGGAACCTTCTTTACTTTCCACAATTCTTGCTTGGTCTCTCCAAAATGAAGTATATGTAAAGTGTTCAGATGGCCCATTTAAAGAATATAATGGCGAGGTGCTCCTTCCAGACGGGAGTAAAGGTTCACTTGCTACAACAGAAACACGACAGGAGGTCTATGACAGGACGATACTGTTCTGGGCAAATGAATTGAGCAAGGCAGTAAAGTCCGTTGACTCGGAGGCTCTTGTCACAGTCGGCATGTGGACAAGCGATTCCGCAGGCAGAGAACCAGTTTCAGGGGTCGTGCCTGATGGGAAAGACCCTCGATTTCCACCACGTCCATCCGTGCTCGGCAGTGAACAGAGTCTTCTCGACTTTATCGATATACACATTTACCCATGGGATAAAACATCAAAGGTTAATTTACACTGCCATGAACACGGGCTTGTTAAAAAACCAGTTATTGTCGGTGAATATGGTGTATTTCAGGATGTAACAATAGAACAGGCAAAAACAATGTTGATAGAGTTTTTACAGACCGCTTATAAGGCTGGTTATATCGGTGACTTATATTGGGTTTGGGACTTGACCGCTGTCCCTGGACAAACATACAGTGCAGTAACAGAAGGATTAGCACAACATGTCATGCAATGGAACGGGTGGAAACAATATTTTTCAGAATAACACATCTCAAAACAAGGGATGGAAAGAAGCCTTAAAAGGGAACGTTCTATATCTTGGTTTGACAAGCTTATTTACGGATATGTCCTCAGAAATGGTATATCCACTTTTGCCGTTGTTTATCGCTGGACTTGTTCCAGCAGGTAGTGCAGTAATATATATTGGCCTTATGGAGGGTATAGCAGAAAGTACTGCAAGCCTTTTAAAACTTGTATCCGGTTATCTCAGTGACAGATTGGCTCGTAGAAAGGCATTAACAGTTGCTGGCTATTTTATTTCTACAATATGTCGTCTTTTCATGGCGTTCTCACAAACAGGATTACATGTCGTATTATTCCGTTTCCTTGACCGAATCGGCAAGGGAATACGCACATCACCCCGTGACGCATTATTAAGCGACTCCACGCCGCCAGAACATCGAGGGCTTGCTTTCAGTTTCCATCGTGCTATGGACCACTTAGGCGCTGTTACAGGTCCGATTTTATCCGTCATTATCCTATACCTTTTACTAAACGAAAAGTTCCTTCCATTTATGGAAACAGCGCCAGAACGAGCAAATCTGTTCTCATTGCGAATGCTATTTGTCCTGTCAGTTGTTCCTGGACTTGTTGCAGTTCTTGTGCTTGCCTTTTTCCTTAGAGAGGTTCCTGCTCCCAAGAATGCATCGACAAATATAGATACGACATCATCGATAAAAACGCATCGCTCATTCCCCAAAATATTTTATTTGTATCTCATGAGTGTTTCTATCTTTGCCCTCGGCAATAGTTCAGATTTGTTTCTTGTATTTTATGGTAGCGAAAAATTTCATTATGGTCCTCTGGGTGTTATTATTGCATGGGTACTACTTCACATCTCTAAGGTTTGTTTTAGTTTTCCCGGAGGAAAATTATCCGACAAGTTAGGACGTGCCAGTTTAATCCTTACAGGATGGGGAATTTATACCTTGGTCTATCTTGGGATGGGGTTTATCCAGACATCGTTATTATTTTGGATATTGTTAATTATATACGGAGCATATTACGGTTTTACAGAGGGTGTCGAAAAGGCATTAGTGGCTGATTTAATTCCGTCTGAATTGCGTGGCTCCGCTTATGGTATGTATCACGCACTTATAGGTATATCTGCTTTGCCCGCCAGCCTTATTTTCGGTGTATTTTGGGGCTTATTGGGACCAGCAACCGCCTTTATTATTGGAGCCTCTCTCTCCGGGATAGCAATGATTATATTTGTTATATTCACATTGGCTCGGAGAAAGGGTATTCAGCAGGGATAACTCAACTATATCAGGTCTGACACGTCCGACCTGTCCGACTTGTCCGACACATCTGACCTGTCCGATGTGTCCCCTTTGTGTGAGGTTCCGGTATGGCCAAATCCGCCAGGACCACGTCCAGATGGCGGTAAACACTCTGTCTGTTCCCATGCGATTCGTGTAATAGGTGCAACAATCATTTGTGCGATGCGGTCGCCCCGTTTAATTTTAAAAGGTTCCGTGCCCCAATTAATAAGAATAACACCAATCTCCCCGCGATAATCCGCATCAATTGTTCCTGGCGTGTTTGGCATACCAACACCATATTTTAATGCCAACCCACTTCGCGGTCGTATTTGTGCCTCGTAACCATCTGGTAAGGCGATTCGGATACCGGTAGGGATTAGTTTGCGTTCGCCCGGTTGCAATACGACCTCATCATGGACGACAGCGTATAAATCCATACCTGCAGAACCTTCAGTTTGATATTCCGGAAGGGGTATATCTTCTGTTCCGGGTTCTTTGTAAACTTTTACTCTAATAGTATTTTTGTTATTTGTTGCCATAATATTTTTAAAATAATTTTATCACGATTATATTTCTATATTCATTTTAAATTTATATTTTTCTGGACCGATAAAAACAAGAGCGGACGTTTCTGTTCTACAGTATTTCTGGAAAAAGGTGCGAATCTCCTCCGGTGTTATGCAGTCATAAGAGTTTAGTAATTCTTGAATAGATATAATTTGATTATGATAGATAATACTCTTTCCTATGCGGGTCATGTGCGTTGAGGCATGTTCGTGAGCAAGCAGAAATTCGCCTTTTAACTCTTCTCGATAAAGGTCTAACGATTGCTCAGATACCAATTCCGTCTTTAATCGTTGTATCTCTTGAACAGTTAGATTGAGAACCCTCTTGAAATTTTCAGGAGCCACTCCGGCATAAACACCAAACGCTCCCGCTGTTCGGAAGAGGTCATGAAAAGAGAAAATATTATAAGCCAATCCTTCTTGCTCACGAATGCGGTAGAAAAGTCGTGAGGTTGAACCTCCACCGAGAATATTTGTTGCTAAATCACAGATAAACCGTTCGGCACTTATTACAGCTGGGGCAGGAAAGGCTAAACAAAAATGTATTTGAGATATTTCCCGCTTATGCTGTTCCACACCAGAATGAAATTGAGGGGGTTTTTGTTGTTTTATCGGTGATACCTTTGCAGGAAAGTGTTGGAACCAGCGATTTATCGATTCAATAAGCCTCGGCTCTTCAAAGTTTCCTACTGCAGTAATAATAAGATTATTCGTTGTGTAATACTTCTTATAGAAACTTGATATATCCCGTTTCGTTATTTGGCTAACAGAGTCAAAGGTTCCTAAAATAGGACGGGATAGGGGATGATTCTGCCAGATAAATTGGTGAAGCAAGTCTATAATATTCTCTTCTGGTGAATCCTCCAGAGATGCAATTTCTTCCAGGATAACATTTTTCTCCTTCTCTAAATTATGGAAGGTGGAATTGATAAGAATATCGGAAAGGATTTCTATCCCGTTATGTATATGTTCTGTGAGTGTTTTGATATAGATGCACGTATATTCTTGTGCAGTAAAGGCATTGATTTGCCCGCCTTTACATTCTATTGCTTCCATAATTTCACGGGTAGTTCGTGTCTTTGTCCCTTTAAAGAACAAATGCTCTAAAAAGTGAGCAAGTCCCTCTTTGCCTTGCGGTTCTGCTGTAGTACCAATTGGCAACCAGATACCAATAGTCGTTGAGAAAAGATACGGAATCTGTTTCGTGAAAACACGTATCCGATTGGGTAGTGTATATGAATGAATATTCTCGTTAAGTGACGAAATATGTAAGCGAGATGCCCTTTTATAGTTCTTCATGAGCGTACTAATTACGTAAACAGACTATATTAAATTAAGATTAACGATGATGTTTGTTAAAATTGTTTCTGCCCTGATTCCTTCCGCCTCGGTCTTTTCTGTCAAATCTATCATACGGTGGTTCGGAATGTGTAGGTTTACTCTTTTGCTGATTCGGAATTTTCCCTAATTCGATATCTGCCTGAACTTTAGAAAGGTTAATCCGTCCAAATTTATCAACCTCAATTACCTTAACATCGACTTCATCACCAATATTAACTTCATCCGTAACTTCACGGACACGGTGAGGTGCTAATTCGGAGATATGAATTAAACCTTCGCGGTTCCCTAATAAGCTGACAAAAGCACCAAAGTTCATAATACGTGTTACTTTACCGTGATAAATTTTACCCACCTCAACTTCTGCTGTTATGGCTTGTATCATATCAATAGTTTTATCGGCACTTTCTTTATCGACAGCAGCAATCAGAACAGTGCCATCATTTTGTATCGTAATTTCGGTTCCTGTTTTTAATTGTATATCACGGATAATTTTTCCACCAGGCCCAATAACCTCACGAATCTTATCTGGGTCTATCTTTATTGTATAAATTCTCGGGGCATAAGGCGATATTTCGGGTCGAGGTTGTGGAATTACTGCTTCCATTTTCTCCAATATATGGAGCCGTCCTTGCTTGGCTTGTTCTAAGGCTTGCTCCATAACCGAACGAGGAACACCTTTGATTTTTGTGTCCATCTGAAATGCAGTGATACCTTCCCGAGTACCACACACCTTAAAGTCCATATCGCCAAGATGGTCTTCATCACCTAAAATATCCGTAAGGATTCGAAATTCATCTCCTTCTTTGATAAGTCCCATCGCAATACCTGCTACGTGTGCTTTTATCGGGACACCAGCATCCATCAGACTCAAAGAACCGCCACAGACCGTCGCCATCGAGCTGGAACCATTGCTTTCGGTAATATCGGAAACAACACGTACCACATACGGGAATGCATTTGTAGGGTCTTCAACCAACGTCGAATCATTTGGGTCAAAAGGCAAAACACCCGTAAGGGCACGTTCTGCTAATTTGCCATGTCCAACTTCACGACGGCCAGGGGCACCTATTTTCCCAACTTCACCGACAGACCATGGTGGAAAATTATAATGAAGGAAGAACCGACTGAATGCGTCACCTGTAAGTTCGTCTAACCGCTGTTCATCCTGACTGGTTCCTAATGTTGTAGTAACAAGGGCTTGGGTCTCACCACGAGTAAAAAGAGCGGAACCATGGGCTCGTGGAAGAATACCAATCTCAATGGTGATAGGTCGAATTTCGTTTAGTGCACGGCCATCCACTCGGCGATTGTCTTTTATAACTTGTTCGCGAAGTGTTGTCCGAACTACTTCCTCAAAAATATCCTTTACTTGAGGAAGAAATTCGGCATGTTGCTCTTCGGTATATTTCTCTTTAACATATGTAAGCACTTCTTCTTCAAGGTTTTTAATCGCATCACGTCGCTCGTGTTTAACAGGTTGGAACAAAGCAGTCTCGATTCTGGACGACAACCATTGCTTTACATCTTGCTCCAATTCCGCATTTCGTATAGGTTCTTCTACCTTAATCTTTTCTTTACCACATTTACTCCGCAACTCTTCTATTGCAGAAACAATTTTCTTTATCCATTCATGCCCAAACTCAAGGGCTTCAAGCATGATTTGTTCAGAGACTTCTTTTGCCATCCCCTCTACCATACAAATGGCATCTGCAGTGCCTGCTACAACGAGGTCGATTAGGCTATCCTTCATCTCGCTTATTGCAGGATTTACAATGAAATTGCCATCGATATATCCGACACGGACTGCCCCTATCGGTTCTAATAAGGGGATAGGTGAAATATGAAGCGACGCAGAGGCTGCATTAATGGATAATACATCTGGGTCGTGAATATTGTCTGCGGATAAAACAGTTTGACAGACCTGAACCTCATTCTTGAATGCCTTCGGAAATAAAGGACGAAGAGGTCGGTCTGTTAAGCGAGAAACAAGTATTTCACGCTCTGAGGGTTTCGATTCACGACGGAAAAAATTACCTGGGATTTGTCCTACGGAGTAAAATTTTTCACGATAATCAACGGTTAAAGGGAAAAAGTCAACATCAGGCTTGACATTCATGTCAACGCAAGCGGTAGATAATACTATTGTATCTCCACACTGACAAATGACCGAGCCGTCTGCCTGTTTTGCAATTTTCCCCGTTTCGAACAGGATTTCTTTGGAACCGACTGTAACTGATACTTTTTCTACCATCTTTTAAGTTCTTTACTGTTAAAATTATACATTATTAAGTTGAAAATTATTTTCTTAGGTTTAGTTTATCAATAAGGGTTTGATAACGTTCAAAATCACTCTTGCGAAGATATGCCAATAGTGAACGTCGTTTTCCTACCATTTGAAGGAGACCGCGACGACTGGCAAAATCTTTCTTATGCTTTTTCAAGTGTTCTGTCAGTTCCCTGATTCTCTCAGTGAGAATAGCAATCTGGACTTCGGGAGAACCTGTATCTCCACTTGTGCGTGCAAATTCGTGAATAAGTTCTTGCTTTCTTTCTTTTGTGAGTGCCATATTTATTTCCTTTCATTCGCCTAACCTTAGAGAGGGGGTCACAACTCCCCTCTCCAGGTGTTAGGTAGTTAAAATATTGTACTATTATAAATCTATTGTAATATATATCTCAAAATGCTTCTTAACAGCAGGTACAACCACAACCGCAACCAAAAACTGCATCCCTATCTGTAAGAGCAACTACACCGGGTAATTGCTTCCCTTCCAACATTTCCAGGGAGGCTCCACCACCAGTGGACACATGGGACATCTTATCCGTCAAACCAAAGGCTTCAATGGCTGCTGCAGTATCACCACCACCAATTACGCTGATTGCACCGCTATTAGCAAGGCATTCTGCAAGAGCACGTGAACCTTTTGCAAAAGGTTCCATCTCAAACACACCTACGGGACCATTCCACACAACCATTTTGGCTTTGCGAATTTCATTGCAGAATTTCTCTATCGTCTTCGGTCCAATGTCCATACCCATCCAGCCTGGTTCTATTCCATTTGCAGGTACCACCTTGGTTTCCGCATCAGAAGCAAACTTATTAGCAACTACAATATCTTCTGGTAATAATAATGGGATATTGCGCTCCTTTGCTTTTTCCATTGCGTTCTTGGCGAATTCAATCCCTTCCTTATCCAGAAGTGAATCGCCAATCTCATAACCTAAGGCTTTCAAGAAGGTATAGGACATGCCACCACCAATAATCAGAACGTCAACAAGATTCAACAAATTTTCGATAACTTTAATCTTGTCATTAACCTTCTTACCGCCAAGAATCGCAACTAAAGGACGTTCCGGATTATTAAGAACCTTTTCAAAATATTCAATTTCCTTGGCAACAAGAAACCCTGCTACACTTACGGGCATGAATTTGGTAACACCTTCTGTAGAAGCATGTGCCCGATGGACAGTCCCAAAAGCATCGCTGACATATACATCGCCTAATTTTGCAAGTTGTTGAGAAAGTTCAGGGTCGTTCTTCTCTTCGCCTTTTTCAAACCGTGTATTTTCAAGTAATAAAACGTCGCCCGCCTGCATCTCTGCAACCGCTTTCTCAACTTCTGGACCAACCACCTGGTCAACCTTCTTTACATTACCACCTATCAATTCACGCAGACGGTCTGCAACGGGATCTAATTTTAGCTTTTTCAAACCTTCGGTATCCCCCGCTTTAATATAATCCTTAGGCCTACCTAAATGAGACATCAGGATTAATTTCCCGCCGTTCTCGCGGACATAGTTAATGCTGGGTAAAGCGGCACGAATACGGGTATCATCGCGGATACTACCATCATCATTCTGGGGCACATTGAAATCCACCCGCATAAGAACACGCTTCCCACGTATATCAATATCTTTTAATGTTAATTTATTCATAGCCACATCCTCTCAATAAGGTGTGTTGTTGTAATAATGTTAATAATTCAAATTGCTTATTTTGCCATCAATTTAATCAAATCAACACAGCGGTTGGAATAACCGAATTCATTGTCATACCAGGATACGACTTTGACAAAGTTATCGCCCATAACCATAGTGCTTTGAGCATCAAATATGCTGGAATTCGGGTTGCCAATAACATCACAAGAAACTATCGGGTCTTCTGTGTATGCAAGGATACCTTTGAGGTACGTTTCTGATGCTTCTTTGATTGCCTTATTAATATCTTCTTTGGTTGCTTTCTTTTCTAATTCCGCAACGAGGTCAACTACAGAGCCATCAATAACTGGAACACGCATAGCGAACCCATCTAATTTGCCTTTCAATTCCGGTAACACCTTGCCGACAGCACGTGCCGCACCAGTGGTTGTAGGGATAATCGCATTCGCAGCGGCACGAGCACGACGTAAATCCTTATGAGGCATGTCAAGTACACGCTGGTCATTAGTGTAAGCATGGACAGTAGTCATAAAACCACGGACAATTCCAAAATTCTTGTGAAGTACTTTTGCAACAGGGGCAAGGCAGTTTGTTGTGCAACTGGCATTCGAAACAACCACATCGGTAGATTTTAATGTTTCATCATTTACACCCATTACAATAATAGCATCCACTTCATCCTTCGGTGGGACAGTTAACAAAACTTTCTTTGCACCTGCTTGAACATGCTTTAAACAATCATCCTTCTTTGTAAATTTTCCAGTAGATTCAACGATAATCTCCGCCCCTAAATCTTTCCACGGAAGCTGTGCAGGGTCTGTAATTGCTGTCACTTTATAAGCTTTTCCATTCACGATGATAGCGTCATCCGTTGCCTTTACTTCAGCATCTAACACACCAAAAACACTGTCATACTTTAATAGGTGTGCCAATGTTCTTGCGTCGGTAATATCATTAATTCCGACCACTTCAAAATCAGCGTTCTTGACCAAAAGTTTGAAAACTGTTCGACCAATACGACCAAATCCATTGATACCAACCTTGATTGCCATAACTGAACCCTTTCTTTTTTAAGGTTTTAATATTGTTATATTTATTTTTATACACAGATACTTATTGACAGAATAAATAAAAGAGCATTAACCTTTTGCACCTAATATATTATTAAGATTAAGTTATATCCTGATTATAATATTACGATTTTTGTCCCCCTGTGGCTCTTTTTATACTTCGGGGACTATATTATCGCACAAACCATCCCCTTTATTCAATTTGTTTTACCATTAACAATAGTTATGCTACACCTTAATGTTATTTTTTTAATGTTCAATATGTAAGGTTTTCTACGTTACTCAGTTATAATTTTTGTTTCACCAGGGTTAAATTTCAAATCCATTTTTTCATTAGTGAATGGGGAAAGCAATGTGCATTGAGTTCCTATATCCGATTGAATAATAATTCTTATTGTTTTTCCTTCTTTCTTCTCTGCGGATACCAGAAAACCACCTTCCGCTCGAAGTTGGTGGAAAGATACATTTTTCCAGTTATCGGGGATGCATGGGAATACCCGTATCAAACCATTATGACTTTGCAACAACATTTCTTGGACTGCAGTTCCTGAGGCAAAGTTCCCTTCTAATGTAAAGGGACGATATGTAAAATTGCTGTATCCTTTACCCGATTGGTCACCATTGCAATGAAAACTATTCGGTAGTACAAAACCTTCTGAGAAGATTTTTATACTTCGAATGGCATCTTCAGTTCTACCTGCACGGGCAGATAAAATACCCTTCCATGCAAAACTATATCCACACCATTCAGATGTGCCTAACGTATCAAGATAATCTAATGACGTATTTATTAGTTTCATGTCCTCGACATTATATGGATTTAACATACCTAATGGGAATATCGACATTAAATGAGAAAAATGTCT
Organism: Candidatus Hydrogenedens sp.; assembly: GCA_035361075.1. Lineage (NCBI taxonomy): Bacteria > Pseudomonadati > Candidatus Hydrogenedentota > Candidatus Hydrogenedentia > Candidatus Hydrogenedentales > Candidatus Hydrogenedentaceae > Candidatus Hydrogenedens > Candidatus Hydrogenedens sp. Next base: position 18,774 of record DAOSBX010000051.1, read on the forward strand.
GTGCGAATGGGATAAAGGATAATCCTTTGCTACTAATAAACCTTCTTTTCCCGAAACCCAAAGTTGTGGAAATTCTTCTGCTACCGACAACCACTGTTTTTGTTCTTCTGTTTTCCCAATAATCCCTGACAACTCAGCTGTTGCTGTAAATAACCAGCGAATAAGGGATAAATCATAATTGGTCAATTCATCAAACCATGCATTAGGACGATTATCATTAATTTCAGGAGAAGAACTCAATGGGAGTTTCCTTTTCCCATCCGCAGAACGACAATCTTTCGTTATCGCATCAATAAACACTGCACAATCATGTAAATATGGATAAGCCCGCTGTTCAAGGAAATTCTTATCATTCGTATATTTCCAATGCCAATAAAAATGATGTGCTAACCACGCACCTGTTGTTGCGGAATGTGTGTATTGTCGCCAACCTCCAATTTGTCTACCAATAATATCTGTTGTCATTGCAACATTTAAGCCTGGCTTGTTAAAAAATCGTTGTGTCCACTTAAAACATTCACCACGAATATTCCATAACCATTCAATAAAATGCCGTTCTTGCTCCAAACGATTTCCCGAATAGGCTATCCAATAGGACATTTCCGTATTTAAGTCATGATGATAGTCACCTTTCCATGGTGGTCGTTTCCCATTATCTGCAGTCCATGGTCCTTGCAAAGCAATCGGATATACACCTCCTGCAGAACCAAATTTGTAAGTCTCATGATACCAACGTTTCTCTATAATTTCGTCCGGTATAGATACATAAGTTTGTTTCCAATATCGTTCCCACCACTGCACATGCGATTGAATGTAGTTCGTATAATCTTTATTCAAAACACCTTTTACATATTCTTCTGCGATAGATAAAGGGTCTGCCATTTCGTTGCTTGAAGGGATAATTGACCATGCTATCAATTGCTCATTGTCACTTAACCTTAACCTGCCCATATATACAGCAAATTTAAATCCTCCCCAACCTTCCTGCAAATAGGACTGAACATCCTCTTCCTTTACCATTTGGGGAGATGGATATTCCAACATCCTCAAGTCATCATTACTTAATTTTTTATCATCCTTCGGCTTCCCAAATGGAGGAGCAATCAGTTCTACACCTACATCACCTACATCAATAACACGAATAAATCCTATCGGATAATCCGAAAACACATAAACTTCCAATTGTCCTCCACCTTTAACATCTACCGAAACCATTGCACGGTCTAAATGGAGTTCCATCCTTTCTACGTTCTTGTCTTGGGGTAGATTTATTTTTATCCGTCCCGCAGGAATTTTTGTTGGACCAGGATTATCATACGGTTTCTCATATAAAGCAATTAAATCATCATAACGTCCTTCCTTTTCCCATTTCCTCATCGTTTCAAAATTATACTCTTCCTTTTCAAACTCCGGAACCGGTCGCAAATCCCATAAATCAATACGGTCAATCGAAACAATCAACGGCGAACCATCCCCCCAAACTAAGGCTCCCATCGAACCGTTCCCTAACGGTAATCCTTCATCCCAACTCTTGGGCATCTTTGTATAAACAATATTATGCTTTTTGGCTAAATCCATAGGTGATTCAGCTATAAGATTGAATGTTAAAACATTAGACAACAACAAAGTGATAATAATACATAGAAACATTGTCGTTCCTCCAAAAATCAGTTTAATCCCTAAAAGAAGCTTACAATACCTATAATAATAGAATCATCCTTACTATGCAAATTCAGTATCTCACCTGACAAAACCCATCTCAACTCTTGCCATACTGCTATCTGTATGGACACACTCACATGTTCACCATAAAAAATAAACATTTGAGTCACCGCGAACACACGGGTTGCTCCGATATTTATGAAATATCCCCATCCCTGCTCCCGAGCATAAAAATCATAGTTTCAACAGATGAAAATGAATTAACCACAGAGGGCATAGAGGAAAGAATTGAAAAAACTCTGTGGTTCTCTGTGCACTCTGTGGTTAAATGTTCTTTGCCGTGTGTAATTGCAAAGTATAAGACACACGC
>DAOSBX010000052.1:0-2678 GCA_035361075.1 Candidatus Hydrogenedens sp.
AAGTGTTTTAACCCTTTAACAGAAGGAGTGGCTTATGCAAAGGTTAAAATTGGTAATCGGTTTCCAATTATGTTTGTGGCTCCTTGTAATTGGAGCATGGGCTGATGCCCCAGCGAATTATACATGGGCAAATGCACCTGGAGGTTCGTTTACTGCCTCAAGCGTGGATTTTGAAGCATGGATGACAAAATTGGCTCAATTCCAATTTGGTGGCGACTATGTGTTTGACTTTTTAGATCCAACCGATGCAGATAACAATGATAATGATGTTTTGGATGTTAATGAATTTGCCCTGTTAACAGCAATTTGTAATGACACATCGCACCCATTACACGATACAATTCACGAAGCATTTAAGACGAATTGGGGTTCCTTTCAATCTCATCAAGGTGCATTGGTGAATTCACTTGCTCCTGCATTGGCGATTATGGGTGGTGCGTATGCTACATTAGGCGATGGCGATTATGGTAGAACGCCAGCTGCATGGTTCTCAGGCTCCTGGGGCTCGGTAGCGGAAGTTCTATATGAATTATCTTCTTATGGGTCTGCGTGGAATTCGGGTCAGCCTGCGGAACCACCGTATGTTCGTCGTCAATCATATATGTCTATGTGTGGCGACTTTGATAGCGATGGCGTAAAGAACATTAACGAATGGTACGGGCAGAGTGGCAATGTAGAAAACTATGTTTCTGCCGCAATGAACCCAGCGATTACCACAAGCGGTGAAGACCCAAGTGGCGTTTGTGAAACAGGGCTTCGTTGGGGTAAGACCTATTTTTATAATCCTGCCAATCAACATGTATATTGGTTAGAGCCTTATACCTTGCCATGGGAAATTGCTGAACAGGTTGCTACGGAACATAGCCTTGTGAACAATTCAAGTGAAACTATAGCCATTCCAGGTCATCTGGTAACTATAGATGATTCTGCAGAAAATGCCTGGATTATGAGCACAGTGTATCCACAAATCAATAGTAATATGTGGATAGGTGCCACAGATAAACTTACAGAAGGACAGTGGATTTGGATTGGAACAGGTGAACAATTCTGGCAGGGTACTGCAAGTGGGACACCTGTCGGTGGAAAATATGTTAATTGGAACTCTGGTGAACCTAATGATTCCAGTGGCGAAGATTATGGCGAAATTACCAGTAGCGGTGGCTGGAATGATAACAAAGCCAGTGCTACTCGTAGAGGTTTAGTAGAATTTCCGAATGCATATCCCGATAATGATACAGATGGTATTCCTGACTTCTGGGAGCAATTTTCAGGCGGTGGTGGAGAAGGAGAAGGAACCGTTGAAGGGACGCCGGAAGGGACACCAGAAGGCACTCCAGAAGGAGAGGGCGAAGCTCCATGTGAATATGATGGGCTTATTAACGACCCGACCACTGGACAGGGTCCACAATTTGCAACCACTCTTGAAAGTGCGATACCTGAGTTGAATGCTCTACTTTCTGCATTTGAGATGCTAAGTTGGTTTAATTGGGATGTTGAATACCTTGAACAGGTGATGGCACATGTCCGTCCATATCCAGGAGATGGGTTGAAAGATTCATGGAGTATGGCATTACTTGAATACTGCCTGTGCCATCCGAATTTCCATCCAGAACTTGGAATTCCTCAAGATTTTGCCTATAATAAAAATCTGTTTGAACAGGATATGATGTGGTTGGCAAGCAATGTTGACCCTATTTTTGCAGCATTTCTGGCGTTTAGCGATGTTATGGCAGGGTTGTTAGGTTCAAGCGCTGAGATGCGGACCACATGGCACTCTATAATTCTTGCCTTGACTGGCGGTGCTGTCGGGCTACCCAGTGTAAATAACTATCATATTTACGGTTTGGCAAAGGCAAATGATGGTGCAATTGCTGCGAATGGTGACCTTGATGGTGACGGTAAGACGAATTTGCAAGAAGCACAAGAAGTCATTGCGGTAGGTGGTGGCATGGAATTATTTGTAAAAGCGGCTACAGATAAGACCAACATGTGGCCCGGCAATCCGGAAATTCCTGTGGGCTCCATTGCAATTATTGGTGCAATTTCAGGTGTAATTGTCGCCGGCAGTTCGTTAATCTTAGTCCGTCGGCGGAAGCAAGCATAATAAATAAGTTTTGGTATGTAACAGCACCCGGTTGTTGTGATACCGGGTGCTGTGAGTAGTTATAACTTTAATATATAAGAATAGGAGTTAGTGTTATGAAACAGAAAGGTTTTACATTGATTGAACTCCTTGTCGTTATCGCCATTATTGGCATACTTGCGGCAATTTTATTGCCGGCTCTTGCTCGTGCTCGTGAAGCGGCACGCCGTTCATCCTGTCAAAACAACTTAAAGCAGATAGGTTTGTCTATGAAGATGTATGCTAACGAGGCAAAAGGAGAACGCTTCCCTACAGTAAGTATAGCAGGTGGAGATACTTGTGATGATATTGGCATTGATTTCATGTGGTGGGGACCACAGTTATATCCGGAATATCTTTCCGATTTGGCTGTAAATGTGTGTCCTTCTGATTCTGATGGCAAACGTGCATTTACCGATGGTCGTTGGCATTGTGGTGAGAATCCGGATAATCCAGTGTGCCCTTGCAGGATTGACGCCCTATCCTATATTTACCTCTGCTGGACTGTGCGAGAACAGGACTATATGAATCCCGGTATGGATGCAAATGACCCAAC
>DAOSBX010000052.1:2778-20735 GCA_035361075.1 Candidatus Hydrogenedens sp.
GGTTTGGAAACGACTCCTTCAGATTTCAATCACATCCCTGGTGGTGCTAATGTTCTGTTCATGGATGGGCATGTGGAATTTCTTCGCTATCCATCAGAACATCCTGCAAATCGCGTATTTGCCTCACTAATTGGGAACATCGACCAATTATTATAATTAAAACTGCATTCTAATAGAACGATGCCTACCTCCTCAGAGGTAGGCATCATAATTTTATCCAATATTATTCTTTTGCAAAATTTGTGATAAAATCTATCTATGTAAAAATATCAATAAGAGATGGGATAAGAATGTATGAGTGTTACAAATAAAAGTATTGATGAAAAAGTGCATAGTATTCTTTCAGAACAAGCATTACAAATTATCAAACACCTTAACATAGGGGCGTATGTTGTCTCACCAGAACGGGAAATTTATTTATGGAACGATAAAGCCAAAGAAATAACAGGCTATAGCCAAGAGGAAGTAGAAGGGAGAAAGTGTCAAGATAATATTTTAAGGCATGTAGATGACAATGGGACTGAACTGTGCATTCAAGGTTGCCCCTTATACGAAACAATTAAAGATGGGCAACTCCGTAAGGCTCGCGTTTATTTGCGACATAAGGCAGGTTTTCGAATGCCTGTAAAAGTGGAGACACTACCAATTATGGTAAACAACGAGATTAAAGGTGCTATTGAATTTTTTCAAGAGGATACTGAAGAACTTAATTTATTAGAAGAACTTCGGAGAACCCGTGAAAAAGCACTCATTTGCCCTTTAACCGAGATTGGAAACCGCAGGTATACAGAACAAGTACTGGAAGACCGTTTAGAAGAAATGAAGCGATTAAAAAGCAGTTTGGGATTATTCTTTATGGACATTGATGATTTTAAATGTATTAATGATACTTATGGACATCCTATTGGCGATATTGTCTTAAAGATGGTTGCCCGAACTTTAGTTAACATTATGCGACCTTACGATTTTGTAGGGCGTTGGGGTGGAGAAGAAATGGTCGCAATTATTCCTCATGTAAAACAGGAAGAATTATATCCTCTGGGAGAGCGATTTCGTAAATTAATTTCCGCAAGTAGTATCAAAACAACACAAGGCAGGTTAAATGTTACCGTATCTATCGGAGCTACCATCTCCAACGAAAATGATACCATCCAATCTATTATTGAACGGGCTGACCAGATGATGTATATAAGTAAAAGGGAGGGTAAAAACCGCGTTACAGTCTACAACGGGTAAAACAGCTTCTATAAAAAATTACTTATCCGTTCTTTACTTTATGAATAATGTCTGTTGTAGAGTGTCCTTCAACACCAGGAATAATAGCAATACGACCACCGTAACTTTCTACAAAACGCCTTTCTGGCTGAACTAACGTATCCAGAGTATAATCACCACCTTTAGCATATACATCTGGACGCAATTGCTTTATAATTGATAATGGCGATTTTTCATCGAACAAAATAATGTAATCAACACATTCCAAAGCGGAAAGAACCAAGGCACGATTCTGTTCATTAATTACAGGTCTACCCTGACCTTTGATTTGGCGAACAGAGCGGTCACTATTTAGCCCAACAATTAGCACATCACCTTCACTCTTTGCTCGCATAAGATACGTAATATGACCCACATGCAAAATATCAAAACAGCCATTGGTCCAAACAACCTTCTTGCCCTGCTCCTTTAATTGCTGAACTATTTTCTTCAATTGTTGGAGCGTTTTTAACTTAAACGGTCCACCCATACTTTTAAGGGCTTGCTCTACCTCCTCTCGCGATACAGTAACAACACCATGCTGAGCAACTGCAACACCTGCCGCAGTATTACCAAGAACCGCAGAATCACGATACGACCCACCCGCAACTAACGTTAGAGTTACCATGGCTGTTACTGTATCCCCTGCCCCTGTAACATCTATAACCTGCACCGGAGATATAGGCACATCTTCAATTCGACCATCTTCATAAAAAATAGTAATGCCTTCAGGACCTCGTGTAATCATTGCATTACGAGCCGATTTTAGTAGGGCTCTCCCTGCTTTCTTCAACGTTTCATAATCAGTAACCTCAATCCCTGTTGCAATCCCTGCTTCTTTATCATTTGGCAAGACAACATCAAATCCCTTAAATATATTTGCTCGTGCCCGTGAATCTGCAACAGTAATAAGACGGTATTTCTTTGCACACTCATTTATAACATCAATGACCTTAGGCGTTATTACCGAAGAAACCTGGTCTCCTACCATAATCGCATCTACTTTTTTTGCTACTTTATATATATTTTTTATAATTTGCTCTTCGACCTTCCCAGAAATGGGCTTCGGTCGTGGGGTATCCGTACGAAGAACCTCTTGCGTCGGGATGTTATGTCCACCAGCACGAAGTTTCCCATACGTATTTGTAGGTCGCGTAGGGTCAACAACAAGGTAATCTATATTAACCTGCCGTTGACGAAACTCCTTCTTCAGTATCTCCGCATTTGAATCAGCACCAATAACACCTACCATATAAACTGTCGCTCCTAATGCAGACGCATTGCATCCAGCATTACCAGCAGCTCCAGGATTATAACGACGCTCTAATACCTCCAATACAGGAATAGGTGCTTCAAGACTAACCTCAGTTACCTTCCCATAAACGTTCTCATCTAAATAAATATCACCTATAGCTAAAATACGAACTTTATCAAATTTTGACAGAATATGAAGATAGTTTTTTATTTCCATATTTTTCACCCTTAACCCATAAATGTTTAGTTTAAAACACAATGAATTCTATTTCAAACGCAATACAAAGTTCAATCTTGAATCTTCTGTCATACAAGTCAGATAAGTCGGGCAGGTCGAATAAATTGGACTTAAAAGGAAGTCCTCATTTTTGTCAGTAAAATTTATTTGAAAAACGATTATATATATGATATGATATTAGCACTCACTTATTGTGAGTGCTAACAGAAAAAGAATTTTTTCTTGTAAAAAAATAACTAAATATTTAACATCCTCAATTTTAACCATAATTAAGGAGGAGGATAATTTTATGGCAAAACAACTTCTTTTCGGCGAAGAAGCACGTGAAGCGTTAATCAAAGGCGTCGACATGCTTGCGGATGCAGTGAAAGCAACATTGGGTCCGCGTGGCAGAAATGTTTTATTAGAAAAAACATACGGTTCGCCATCATTAACCAAAGACGGTGTAACAGTAGCAAAAGAAATCGATTTAAAAGACCCATTCGAGAACATGGGTGCTCGCATGCTTCGTGAGGCGGCAAGTAAAACGAATGACACTGCTGGCGATGGAACAACCACAGCAACAGTCCTTGCACAAGCCATGGTTCATGAAGGGCTACGACTTGTTACTGCTGGAGCCAACCCGATGGCTCTAAAACGTGGCATGGATAAAGCCACAGATGAAATTGTCAAGGCAATTGCAAATATGAGTAAAAAAGTTCGCAGTTCAGATGAAATTTTTCAGGTGGCAGCAGTTTCGGCGAATGGCGACAAAGAAATAGGTAAATTTATTGCAGACGCAATCGACAAAGTAGGTAATGATGGCGTCATTACTGTCGAGAAAGGCAAAGGCTTAAAGACGGAAATCGAAATTGTTGATGGTATGCAATTTGACCGCGGTTACCTTTCTCCCTATTTTGTAACCGACCCTAATAACATGACTGCAGTTCTCGAAGATTGTTATATCTTATGTCATGAAAAGAAAATTAGCAATATCCACGAACTCTTACCTTTGCTCCAAAAGTTGGCTCAAACAGGTAAACCGATGCTCATCATTGCAGAGGACATCGAAGGCGAGGCATTGGCAACCCTTGTTGTTAACAAACTTCGTGGAATACTTAAAGTTGCCGCTGTAAAAGCACCAGCCTTTGGTGACCGTAGAAAAGAAATTTTAAGAGACATTTCTATTTTAACTGGTGGACAATTCTTCTCAGAAGATTTAGGAATAAAATTAGAAAATATTACCCTCGACCAATTAGGGAAAGCAAAACGAGTTGAGATTACAAAAGATTATACAACGATTATTGATGGTGCTGGCAAGAAAAAAGATATTCAGGCTCGTTGCGAACAAATACGTCGCCAAATTGAAGAGACGACATCCGAATACGACCGTGAAAAATTACAAGAACGTTTAGCTAAATTAGCAGGTGGAGTTGCAGTCATTCGCGTCGGTGCACCTACAGAAACAGAATTAAAAGAGAAAAAAGACAGAACAGATGACGCATTGAACGCAACTCGTGCCGCTATTGAAGAAGGATTTGTCGCTGGCGGTGGTGTGGCTTTATTACGTGCCCGCAAAGTCTTAGATAACCTAAAACTAAAAGGTGACGAAGGTTTAGGCGTAGCCCTGATTAAAAAAGCATGTGCTGTCCCATTAATTCAGATTGCTGAAAACGCAGGATTAAACGGCGAATTAATCTCTGCTAAATTGGAAGAAGAAAAAGAAAATATCGGATTGAACGCCGAAACAGGCAATGTTGAAGACCTTGTTAAATCTGGTATCATTGACCCAGCAAAGGTTATTCGCTGTGCCTTACAGAATGCAGTCAGCGTTGCAAGTATGATTATTACAACAGAGTGTCTAATTGCAGATCTTCCAGAAAAGACAAACGAAAAAGGTGGAGAGCACAAGCATCATCACCATTACTAAACAGGACATAGAATATAAAAAATCAGAAGGGAAGAAATATTTTCTTCCCTTCTTTCTTTATAAATAGACAGATACAATCTCAATCAGCAATACAAACAACCCTTTTATATCACAAATTTAACCGTAACTATCTTTTTGGGGTTGCATTGTATTTTTATTGTATTCTCCGAAGATATGTCTAATTTTTGTATCACAATTTCCTCAAGATTTACCTCATATGCTTCGTTAATGTTTATACCATACCTGAGAGTGGCTTCGATAGGTTCCGTTGAAGGATTATAAAATCTAAGAATATAACCTGTTTTATCCTCTGCAATTTTCAATGCAGACATTGTTATTATGTCTGGTTCTATTTTCAGCAAAGACAGAGTCTGTGGCAAAGTCCCTTTAGAACAACCTGCCTGTACAGGTTGCAAGGGCGAACAGACCGCCTCTGTCTCTTGCATAACACACCCTTTAATAGTTCCCCCCGCATGTGGATAAATTCTAAAATGAAATTCATGTTCACCAGGGCATTGAGCTAACACCATTTCTGGATGCGACTCCCAATTTTTTGCCACAGTCGCTAAATGAACTGTATATGCCCGTAGCAATGTGATGTAGACGGTTCGAGTCAGGTCGCGAGAAACTTCGTATTCACGTAATCCATCATTTATAATTGCCAATCCGCCCCAAGTATCATCTAAATCAATAAAGCGGTATTGTGGAAAGGTTGCATTAGTAGTATGTTTCCATGGATTATCGGGTCCAGGGACGATTTCACGGTCTAAAATATCAAACGCCGATTCGACTCGAGCAACATCCGTATCAATGTTTGTTGGAAAAGCAATACGTAAGCGGTGGTCACGTGCATTATTAACAAGTTTTACCACGAGTTCCAATGAACGGGACAGATATTTTAAGGTAACAAACATTTGAACTGGTATATTTATTTGACGGATACTTCGACGTGCGTTATTCCCAACACCATCAAGACGGTCACACAAATCATCATTTGAAGCCACCATTTGTGCTGGCACCAACATCTCATATTCTATCTTATAAGTAGCAGAAAATGGACCATCATCAACAAGGGCTATCTTTTTAGGGAAAGGGCGACTATCAATAACTTCATTATTTGCAGGTGGTATATGCATCCATGCGTGCCCAACTTCACCATCATCTACAAGATAACCAAGTCCACAATATATCTTTTCAGAAGGCTTATGGAATATATCAAAAGTCCCGTCATCACGAATAGCAACCCGCATATATTGATTTTCCATCACACGGTCACTGGTAAGTAATGAACCACGTGAGAATGACTTACCATATTTCACACGATATGATGTATATCCCAAGGCTGGCACCTTTGAACAATTAAACGAAACATAATAACGACGAACATTTAAAACATACTTTGCATCTTCAAGGTGGGTTACAACAGATTGCCCTATCTCCTGAGAATGTAATTGCAGAGGAACCTCCTCACCTGTATCTGTGTTTTCTAAGGCAAATTCACTAATCCGTTCCGTTTTTGGCAATTCGATAACAGCAGTAACAGTCTCTTCCCTCTCTTGAGGAAGAGGGTTATATATAGTAATGAGTACCGCATCCTCTTTTTCATTAGAAAAATCTATATTTTTTTGACAATGTGCGATTGCTCTACGTAGAACGCTACGGGATATTTCCTGAACTTGACGTAAACGATGTAATGTGTCTTGCTCAATAATATCAACACCAGAACCAGAAATAGTATCATGTGCATGAGACCGAAGCAATTCTCTCCATGCGAGTTTTAAAATTTCTCCTGGATATTCCATACCGAAGCAAGCACCCAAAACAGCAAGGGGTTCTGCTAACCGCTGAAGTTTACATTCCGCATGATAGTTTGCTTGTTTTACACGCGTACGACTCGAAAGAACGTCACTATATAGATGATAAATTCGGGGCATGGGTTTCGGCGTACGTCGTTCCCCATAAAGGGTTGGTAGTTCTATTTCGTTTGCTTCCTTCAACACCTGTTCCGCATATTCATGATAATCAGAATGTTTAACAATATGTCCGTCAAGCACTTCCTGAGTTTCACGAATAAGGCATATTTCTAATTCGTCTGGGACACTACTATCATGCCCCATCATAAAGGCAATGTGCCGAGTTTTACTAACTTCACACTCAGATTTAAATAATTTTTTAACGCATTCCTTTAATAAAGTTTCATTAAATTTCTTCACAGGTTGTAGCAACACAAAGTGTTCATACTGGGATGCTTTGTCGGCAAGTCGGAAAGGGATTCCCCCCTTCTCCCACGACCAGACACGTTCATTGGGTCCCATCTCATAAACCACGGTGCGATATACTTGATGATAAAAATTATACCTCGCCTGACTACTCATCTGGCTGGCTAATATCTTTGTTCCATCGGCACCTACCCACCAAAATTCATTTGGCACTTCCTCATGGCTAACTCCGTGATAAAACAGGGCTATATGTATTCCAAAACCTTTATAAATCTGTGGTAATTGAGATATCTGCCCATACGAAAATGGGGTGTGCCCAACTTTCATAACCTTACCATATTCCTTTGCTATCACATGTCCAAAAAGCAAATTTCGGATTATAGATTCACTTCCTACCTGAAAACATTCTGGACAGGTATACCACGGTCCTATAAGTAGCCTACCCAATTTAACCTGTTTCTCAATTCGTTCTCGTTCACCCGGAAATACCTCTAAATAATCCTCCACTGGAACAACCTGACTATCTAACACAAATGCCCTATATTCTTCATGTTTTTCAAGAATATCCAGAAGTTTGCGGAAAAATTCTATCAACTGCATCCTTGTCTCTTGAAATGAATATAACCACTCCCGATCCCAATGGGTGTTTGAAATAAAATGGACATATTTCTTTTCTTTTCTCATCGTAGGACTCCTTCTGTTTGGTTTTCTTATTACAATTTCAATTATTTTTTAATTTCCAGTACCTGGGGTCGGGTCAAACAGATGCCGTTTTACAGTTATAGTCCGAAAATTTTCAGAGTCAGGAGAGGTCGGCTTGCTATTTCTTATTACGGGCAAGAGTTTTGAATATTTTGCATTAAGTTGTATATATTCCTTCCATATCTCAGGTACTTCATCCACAGAATATATAGCGCGGACAGGGCATTCATCTACACACACAGCACAATCAATACATTCATCAGGGTCAATTACAAGCATATTTTTCCCCTCATGGAAACATGCCACTGGGCATACCTCCACACAATTCGTATACTTGCAATTAATACATGGTTCACAGACAACAAAAGCCATCTTTCATCCCTTCTTCGGTTCATCGCCACCTTAATAAATAGAATAATAAATTATAAGCCCTTATTCCAAATTCTGGTCTTTAATCTCTCGGAATTTCCAGTGTTTAGGATAATTTTTTGAATTGGCTAAGTCGTCAAACTCATGTAATAATTCCTCTTGCCTTTTTGATAACCGTACTGGAACCTCAACAATTATTTTATAATAGAGGTCACCCCTCCCACGACTATTCAAACGGGGCATCCCCAATCCTTTCTTCCGCAACAAATCGCCAGATTGGGTTCCACTCGGAATAATTAGGTCAATTGAGCCATCTATTAGGGTAGGCACTTTGATTGTAGTCCCTAATATCGCCTGAGATAGGGTTATAGGAACTTCACAGTAAAGGTCGTTCCCTTTCCGTTCAAACAACGGATGGCTTTTAATCTGGAGGTGGATATAAAGGTCACCAGGAGGACCACCACCTATACCAGACTCACCATCCCCGACAGAACGTAAAGTGGTACCTTCATCTACTCCAGGTGGAATATTCACATCTGTTTCGCGTGTTGCGGTGACTCTTCCTTGACCACCACAACGAAGGCAAGGTTTTGAAATATATTTTCCGACACCATGACATTGTGGACAGGTTCGTGTAATACTAAAAAATCCTTGCGATGCACGAATTTGTCCAGTTCCACCACACTGTGGACAGGTCTCGGGTTGGTATCCAGGTGCGGAACCAGTCCCATGACATTCACTACATTGTTCCTTGCATATATAACGTACCCGTTTTCTTGCTCCAGTAGCCGATTCTTTTAAGGTAATTGTTAATGTCGTTTCGACATCACTTCCTCGCTGTGCTGAACTCCTACGGGAAGTGCGTCGCGAACCAGAGCCAAAAATCATATCAAACAAATCATCAAACGGCGATTCAAACCCTTCTCCAAATCCCTCAAAACCACGTGAAAAGCCACCAGTAAAGCCTCCAGTATCAAAAGGCTGACCGTCTACCGTGCCATATCGGTCATATTGGGCACGCTTCTCAGGATTTTTCAAAACGTCGTATGCCGCATTAATTTCCTTTAGTTTTTCTTCTGCTTCTTTATCTCCACCTGTCTTGTCAGGATGATATTTATGTGCCAATTTCAAATAGGCACGACGTATCTCCTCCTGAGTAGCATTTTTCGAAACACCTAATATTTCGTATAAATCTTTTCCACGCACCATAAACACCACTATGTTACTAAAATAAAATTAATTATGTTAACTATTTAATGTCATATAATACCATATTTTTCTCTGTTCCCCTCAGAACCGCTATTTCATTACACATCTACAACTCTACCACCACCGTCTCCGCCAGATGATGTATTATCCTCTGACGAGGTGGATGTATTTGTCGTTTGTTGGTCTGTCGAAGCACCACCTGCATGCTGGGTTGCTGAACGATACATAGCCTCAGACAATTTATGTGTTGCTGAGGTAACCTTGTTCATTGCTGACTCAATATCTTCAATACGATCACCTGCCAACGCTTTTCGTAGTTCTTCCAAAGCAGACTCAACCTGAGCCTTATCACTGGCTGAAACTTTATCACCATATTCTTTCAACAGCTTCTCTGTACTGTATAAAAGCGAATCTGCATTGTTTCGGGTTTCAATCTCTTTACGACGCTTTTTATCCTCTTCTGCATGTTGTTCAGCCTCTCTAACCATTCGCTGTATTTCTTCTTCAGTTAAGCCACTTGAACTTTCGATACGAATCTTCTGCTCTTTTCCAGTGGCGAGGTCCTTTGCCGAAACATGCAAAATCCCATTAGCATCAATATCAAACGTAACTTCAATTTGCGGGACACCCCTCGGTGCAGGAGGAATACCCACAAGGTCGAACCGTCCCAGTGTGCGGTTATCTCTTGCCATTTCACGTTCCCCTTGAAGGACGTGAATAGTGACAGAAGTCTGGTTATCCGAGGCAGTAGTAAAGATTTGCCGTTTTGTCACAGGAATAGTAGTGTTCCGCTCTATCAATTTTGTACAGACACCACCTAAGGTTTCAATTCCTAATGACAGTGGGGTCACATCCAATAACAGAATATCCTTTACCTCACCAGCAAGGACTCCACCTTGAATAGCTGCACCGACCGCAACAACCTCATCAGGGTTAACACCACGATGCGGTTCTTTGCCAAATAATTCTTGAACAATACGAATAACTGCTGGCATACGCGTCATCCCACCGACAAGAATAACCTCATCGATATCGCTCGGCTTCAAGCCAGCATCCTGCATTGCCTGCAAACATGGTCCTTTTGTCCTTTGCAATAAATCATCGCAAAGCTGTTCTAATTTGGCACGGGTCAGAGTGTAGTTTAAATGTTTCGGTCCCGAGGTATCAGCAGTAATAAATGGCAAATTAATATCTGTAGTCATTGTTGTTGATAACTCGCATTTTGCCTTTTCCGCAGCTTCTTTTAGCCGTTGCAATGCCATTGGGTCCTTACGAAGGTCAATGCCATAATCTTTCAAAAACTCATTAGCTAACCAATCAATGATTTTTTGGTCAAAGTCATCACCACCTAAATGCGTATCTCCATTGGTGCTAAGTACTTCGAAACTATCATCTCCAATAGCAAGGATGGAAATATCGAACGTACCACCACCAAGGTCGTAAACTGCTACCTTTTCATTCTTATTCTTATTTAAGCCATAAGCCAACGCGGCAGCTGTCGGCTCGTTAATAATACGAAGTACTTCAAGTCCAGCAATCTTGCCTGCATCTTTTGTAGCCTGCCGTTGTGAGTCATTAAAATAGGCAGGAACCGTAATAACCGCTTGCGTGACCTTTGTTCCTAAATACGTCTCAGCAGTCTCTTTCATCTTTTGAAGTATCATAGCGGAAATTTCAGGGGGTTTATAAGTTTTACCTTGAATTTCCACCTGACAATCTCCGTTTGATGCTTCTGTAACCTTATATGGGACACGCTTTATCTCTTCATGAACTTCATGATAACGGCGTCCCATAAATCGTTTGATTGAAAACACCGTATTTTGAGGATTGGTAATCGCTTGCCGTTTCGCAACAGCACCTACCAATCGCTCTCCATCTTTTGTAAATGCAACCACAGAGGGCGTTGTACGGCTACCCTCTGCGTTGGGAATCACCACAGGCTCCCCACCTTCCATTACCGCAACGCACGAGTTCGTCGTTCCTAAATCAATTCCAATTACTTTTCCCATAGGTTTTTCAACCTCCTTTTATTAAGATTGTTTAATTTTAAAACATCCATTTATTGTTTATGGTTGACAGAATTATTATTATTTGCATTATTATCCTCTTTGCTAAAATCTTCTGATGGCTTGCTAATTACAACTTTTGCATGTCTCAATATCTTTTTACCTAACCGATAGCCTTTCTCATATTCCTGTATAATCGTTCCTTCGGGTAGTTCTGACTCCGCTTGAGCCAGTGCCTCATGCATATTCGGGTCAAAGTTCTTACCTTGAGCCTCGATTACGGTTAAGCCACGTGAAACGAGAACCTCTTTCAATTGTGCAAAAACCATCCTAACACCAGAGACAAACGCATCGTCTGGGTCAGGTGCATGCATTAAAGCTCTTTCAAAATTATCCAACACAGGTAAAAGGTCTTTTATTAAATTTTCCGTTGCTGTCTCTTGCAATTCCTTAATTTCTCGATGTGTTCTCTTTCGATAATTGTCAAATTCAGCACAAACACGGAGATAACGGTCTTTAAGTTCTTCTAACTCCTGTGTCTTTTCCTCCAACATTTGTATGAGATTTTCCAGAGAGGTAACAGGTTCTGTTTCCTCTTTTGAAGTTGGAGGTATTTCTGAAGCCTGGTCTAATATGGCAGAATCAGGCGTTGTACTTTCTTGTTCCATTTCTATTTTTTTTTCTAATTCCGATTTACCATTTTCCATATATAAACAACTCCATCTCCTTTCTTCATAAAGTATATAATTTACGTTTTGATATTTTTAATTATAATATTAACGCCATAGTCGGGACAGCATTTTCCCAACCATAGAAGCAGTATAATCTACAATAGCGGAAAGCCGTTCATAGGGCATCCTTTTGGGACCGAGTATCCCTATGAACCCCGCAGGTTCCTTCTTGTCTTCTATTGTATAAGGTGTTGCAATAACACCAAACTCTGCAAAGTCCCCCATCCTTGTCTCAGAGCCGATTAACACAGTGCGTTGCGGTGTTTCTATTTGAGATATAGACTCACGCAATGCCCTGATAAGCGGTGTTGGGTCTTCCATAATACCTAAAATGCTACGGACCTTAACAGGTTCTTGAAACTCTGGCTGGTCAAACAGATTATTGGTACCTTCGAGAAACATCTGATTGGCTGGTGGTTCTACATGTGTAAATATTCTCAGAGCCAATTCAACCAATTTCCGACGCTCATCGAAAAATTTCTTTAAACGTTCACGTATCACAGAATGTATATTGTCAATAGAAACATCATAAAGAGATTCATTAAGAAATTTACTTAAAGACTCCAATAACTGTGTTGAAATAGGTTCATTCAGAACCACCGAAGACGTATGAACACATCCAAAACTGTCTACAATTAAAATGGCTATTTGCCGTTCAAACAAGTGAACAAGTTCTATCCGTCGTATAACTGCTGTATTTTCACTTGGCAATTCCGCAAGTCCTGCTTGATGGCTTGCAAGGGCTAATAAATGGCTTGTATGCCGAAGTATCTGGTCCATCGACTCGATTTTCTTTGATAATTCTTGTTTAATCCGTTCTCGCTCTGCTAAGGTAAGTTCTTGCACCTTCATAAGATGGGAAACATAATATCGATAACCAAGGTCGGTCGGTATCCTGCCAGAACTGGTATGAACCTGTGTTAAAAATCCCATATCTTCTAAGTCTGCCATTACATTTCGTATCGTAGCAGGACTTAGATTGAGACCTAACCTTTTGGCAACTGTACGCGAACCGACAGGTTCAGCAGTAGTAATATATAAATGTACTACCGCCTCTAATATTGTCTTTTCACGTTCGTTTAATTGTGGAAATTTCGTATTCATACTCCTTTTAGCACTCACCTTTGTAGAATGCTAACAATTATAGTTTACCATATATTTTAACGACTGTCAAATAAATTTGGTAGCACCCTTTCTCTAAAATTTTCACACTACATCCAATAAATCATTTAATAGTATTATAACATTTTTTTAATTCAAAAATATTGCAACCCTATACATATAAATTCAAAATTTCTTTAAAAAACGAGTCTTACATAATTTATTTCAGATATTCTATTAGATAACTTATAATCATTTTTGGTATAGTTATTAACCAAAAAATAAAACAATAAATTCATATTCAAGGAGGCTTTTTTATGAATTTTCCAATTGATGTTTCTCAGTATAAACCGATAGCTGTAGACCCATTTACTGGCAAATTTACCCCAAAACAACTACAGCAATTAAAAACAAATATTCAAGTGGTACGCGATACCATTATTTTTTATACAGCGGTGGCTGGGATACGTGGTTTAGGCGGACATACTGGCGGAGCCTATAGTATTGTTCCTGAAGTATTAATTTTGGATGCTTTTATGAAAGGTTCAGATAGAATTTACCCTGTATATTTTGACGAGGCTGGACATCGCGTCGCTATTCAATACGCTATGTCCGCATTTAACGGTGTTATTCCCTTCGATTATTTGCTCCATTACCGTGAAGCGAACTATGGTTTATATGGACATCCAGAGATTGACCGCGAGTTAGGTGTTAAATTTGCCTCTGGCAGACTTGGTCATCTCTGGCCATTTGTAAACGGCGTTGCTCTGGCAAACCCTGATAAAGTTGTGTTCATGTTAGGTTCTGACGGTTCACAACAAGAAGGGGACGATGCAGAAGCGGCACGACTTGCTGTTGCACAAAAAATTAACATCAAATTATGTATCGATGACAACAATGTAACCATATCAGGACATCCTTCGCAATATCTTCCTGGCTATGACATTAAAAAAACGTTAGCAGGACACGGTTTAACTGTAGATGTCGGTGAAGGCGAAGATGTAGAGAAATTAGCCCGACGTATGATTAAGGCAGTTCGCACTCAAGGGCCTGTCGCATTGATAAACAAACGTGTGATGGCTCCAGGTGTACCTGGCATAGAAGGGAATCATTCTGGACACGATGTGATTAATAAAGAAAATGCCATCGCATACTTTGAAAAACGCGGGTTAACCGAACCGGTTGAATTTCTCAATAACGTTGAAAAAATATCTGTAAGTAAAACATATCGTGGTTCTGCCAAAGAACAAGCCAGCAATCGGACAGAATTTGGGAATATAGTAAAGGAATGGCTGAACACGCATCCAGAAGAGAAAGCAAATCGGAATATTTTAGTGATAGATTCTGACCTGGAAGGCTCAACAGGCTTAAAAGCCATACGTGTTGCACATCCTGATGTGTTTATTAACGGTGGCGTTCAGGAACGGGGCAATTTTTCAGCCTCCGCAGGATTTGGCTTCGAAAAAGGCAAACAAGGAATTTTCAGCACCTTCTCCGCTTTTCTTGAAATGATACTTTCCGAGTTAACGATGGCACGGTTAAATCATGCCAATGTCATTTGCCATTTCTCACATGCGGGTGTTGATGATATTGCGGACAATACATGCCACTACGGCATAAATGTGTTCTTTGCAGATAATGGCTTACCAGAAAACGACAAAACTCGATTATATTTCCCTGCGGATGCTTTACAATTGAAGGCAGTAATCCATAAAATCTGGAATGATGAGGGGATTCGGTTTATTTTCACAACCCGCAGTAAAGTCCCCTACATTTGCCGTGAAGATGGAACAAAATTTTATGAAAACGGTTATGAGTTTATCCCAGGTAAAGATGAAATTATACGAGAAGGAACCGCAGGCTATGTTGTGTCCTACGGAGAAATGCTTTACCGTGCTTTAGATGCAGTTGAACAAGCACGTGCACAAGGAGTTCATGTCGGTTTGATTAATAAACCTACACTCAACATTGTCGATGAAGATATGATGACTCTTTTAAGGAACGTGCCTTTTGTCCTTGTCGTCGAAGCACAAAATATCAAGACGGGATTAGGTTGCCGTTTCGGAACATGGCTCCTGCAACGAGGTTATACCCCAAAATATGACTATATGGGCGTAAGCAAACTCGGCAAAGGCGGGTTAACAGAACATATTACATATCAAGGATTAGACCCCGAACACATCCTCGAAAAGATTATACATCTTAACAAACAATAGTTAAGTAGGTATATTAATTTATCTATCTCATCTTGTTTTACTCTGCCAACGTTAAAATTAATAATGCCGTTTAAATACCCTCATTAATTCATGTTATACATATCTCTTGATACACATGCTTATTTTGAAAATATAATATTTACAATACTCAACTCATAGGCAGGACACACATACTACTTTTCTAATATCTAATTAGCTAATTAGACGGGTGTAATACTTTTTCATCCCAAGCAGGATATGGCTTTACTAATCAGAAGGGGAAATCATTTTGCGGGGGTCTACAAGTTGGTCAAATTCTTCTTCGGTGATTAAGCCTGTTTTTAAGGCTTCTTCTTTTAGGGTCGTCCCGTTTTTATAGGCATTGCGGGCAATTTTGGCGGAGACTTCGTAACCGAGTTTTCGATTTAATGCGGTTACTAACATTAGTGAATTCTGTAAGTAGTATCCTAATTTTTCGCAGTTAGGTTGGATACCATTCAGGCAATTTTGGGTAAATGATTGGCATGCATCAGACAGGAGGCGTATGGATTGAAGGATATTGTAAGCAATCACAGGTTTATAAACATTAAGTTCGAATTGTCCCGATGCACCAGCAATGTTAATGGTTACATCGTTTCCTATCACCTGAGCACAGACCATTGTCATCATTTCGCATTGGGTTGGATTGACCTTCCCTGGCATAATGGATGAGCCAGGCTCATTTTCGGGTAGGAGCAATTCTGCTAATCCACAACGAGGACCACTACCCATCAGTCGAATATCATTAGCAATTTTCATGCACGAACATGCGACTGTTTTTAATACACCAGAGAGCATCACCAAAGCGTCATGTCCCGCTAATGCTTCAAATTTATTTTCCGCTGGTCGAAATGGCTCTTGGGTCAATTCTGCAATATATGCAACTGCTTTTTCTGCAAAACCCGCAGGAGCATTTAATCCTGTCCCAACGGCTGTTCCACCCAATGCCAATTCATACAGATCTTTCAGAGATAATTGAATACGATTCATGGCTTGCTCGATTTGTCGTGCATAACCAGAAAATTCCTGCCCTAAGGTAATTGGTGTTGCATCCATCATGTGGGTTCTACCTGTTTTAATTAAATCTTTGTATTCTTCCGATTTTTGGACAAGTGATTTGTAAAATTCTTCCAATGAAGGAATCAGACGGTTGCTCAATTCAAGGACTGTGGCTACATTCATTGCGGTTGGGAAAACATCGTTTGAGGATTGAGACATATTCACATGGTCATTTGGATGTATCGGTTTTTTAGTGCTATGGGGTGAACCTAAAAGTTCATTAGCACGTGTAGATATAACTTCGTTCACATTCATATTTGTTTGGGTTCCGCTTCCTGTTTGCCAGACATGCAGAGGGAATTGCTCGTCCCATTTACCTATGAGGATTTCATCAACCACAGTAGTAATGATTTCACAATATTCTGGTTTAAGTATACCGAGGTCACGGTTCGCTCGTGCACAGGCTTTTTTTACAAGTGCTAATGCGTATATAATCTCCATCGGCATTTTTTCTTTACCAACTGAGAAAAATTGTAGTGAGCGAACAGTTTGGCTACCATAATAGACGTTAAGGGGAACCTGAACCTCGCCTAATGCATCACATTCAATTCTATACTCCATAATGTGTCGCCTTTCAGTAAAGTACTCTCAATTTGTAAAACATATAACTCGTAATAATATAGTCATAAACTCTTACTAAATTATAAACATTTCTGTGTTGTAAAATCGCTTTTTATAAAAGGCAATTTAAAAGACAAATGGGGACAGTTGAAACTGTCCCCATGAAAATTCCTTGCGAGGGCGGAAAAAGTTAAATTTTATTGATAACCAGCTGCCTGAGCAATGATACCAATGACAACACCAACACTTGGAAGGACCGGTTCGGTAGCATTGATATCTGGATTTGTAGTATCATTGGAACCAATGTAACGAATGAATTCAACATGGCCATCCATATAAAGCACATTGCAACCACCGGGCAGATGATTAAAGAAGTCAATGGCACCATAGGCGGAGAATTGGTCTAACATGACATACACTTCACTCTGAGCATTGTTAGAAGCGGCCGGATTATTAATATCTGTGATCAAGAAGCGTTCAATACCTTCACGAAGCCTATATACAGTGCTACCACCACCATTTCCTGTTCCTGCTGGGACAGAAATGTCTCTATCCGCAATGCCAATCAGTTGTGTTGCTGCTGCCTGATTAGAAGCATTAATGCAACCACCTATTTGACCAAGAGCATCTGTAATCAACTGATTGATAGCATTCGCAAATTGAATAGGAACAGGTGCATCTGATGGGATAGAACTTCCACCCATAAGACTAATCAGAGCATTTAATTGACTATAACTGCTTAGAGAAGTAGTTCCCAACTCTTTGTTAAGGTCGAAAACCCAACCCAAATAAGCATAACTGGCATCCAAGCGTTCGGGTTTACATGTTAAATATGTAGTACCATCTTGTCTCTTCAAATATTGAGCAGTATCTCTTGCATCTGACGGGCAAATGGCAATGGAGGGGTCTGTCAAATATTCAGGATAAATGACATCCACTGCTGGTGCTGCTGCGATTGCAAACCGATAGTTGTTTGCAGGATTTTCACACTTTGTTCTTACAACTTGCAACGGTGGAAATCTTTCTCCCTTGGCTTCGTTACAATACATCTTCAATACGACACCCCACTGCTTCAAATTGTTCTGGCAGGAGGAACGACGCGCCGCTTCAC
>DAOSBX010000053.1 GCA_035361075.1 Candidatus Hydrogenedens sp.
GGAAAAAATTACAAAGTTCTTAAAGACCCTAACAGGGGAATATCAAGGAAAATTAATCCAATAAACAAATACGTTTTCTAATTGATAGAATGAAATAACTTTATAATTAGTATCAAGTAATAAAAAATAAACGTATGTGATTCTTCTTCAATTTGGAAGACATAAATTTAGAATGGGCGAATATATATCCGCCCATTCTATTTTCACATTATATATAAGCATGTAATAATTCAGCTTGGTTAATTAAAAAAAGGCATTTATTAAATAAACATACCTATAACTTCCGCCATACCTGCATTTACAGGAGGAGTTCCAGCACCTGTCGGGTTTAATGGGTCTTCTGCCACATAACGGATAAATTCTACATGCCCATCCATATAAAGCACATTAGAACCTCCTGGAATATGATTAAACCCTTCTGTCTTGGTTGAAACATGGTCAAGCATAATCCATACGGAACTCTGTGCTTGAGCAGAAGCAGCAGGGTTATTAATATCCGTAATTAAGAACCTTTCAATACCTTCTCTAAGTCTATATACCACATTCCCTCCGCCATTCCCATTACCTGCTGTTACAGGTACATCTTTATCAACAAGATTGGGCCATTGGGACGGATTCATAAAAACAGGAACGAGGGTATTCATTGCAAGTTCAACAACTTGACCAGGCCCAGTTACAGACTGATTAATTAATGGAGGAACTGGGGGTAGTGTCATCGGATTGTCTGTCGTTTTAGCACGGTCCAAAACCCAGCCAATATATATGTAGCTTTCATCTATCGCAGCTGCACCGTAATGCTCATTAGTACATAACCAGCCTGCTGTATTTTCTCCTGTTGCATCATTGGTAACATCTTTAATAGTACTTTGTGCATCAGAGGGACAAAAGATTATTGCAGGGTCAGTTAAATATTCAGGATACAAAGTCGTTAAATCAGGACCCATCGCAAGGAATACAGACCTCTGGAAAGTAGTGTATGTCGGGTTGGCGACATCGCAATCTCTGTAAATAGGTTGAGCACCTTCCCTTACGAGAATTCGTGGAAACCGTTCACCTTTCGTTTCATTGCAATACATCTTGAATACTAATCCCCACTGCTTCAAGTTATTCTGACAGCTTGACCTTCTCGCCGCTTCACGTGCCCTCGCTAACGCAGGTAATAAGATAGCCGCAAGAATTCCGATAATAGCAATGACGACTAACAGTTCAATTAGTGTGAAACCTTTCTTACTTTTCTTCATATAAAACCTCCTATCGTTAAATTGTTAATATTTTATTGATGCTATTAAGCATTAAACATACAATAATTCTGCCATAAACTAACTAAAAAGTCAAATTTTTAAGAATTACGTATGTTTTATAATTCTGTTATAGAAATAGAAAAGCCTCTACTATTGAGTCATAAAAGTTTAAAAATATACTTCTATAAAGATAAATTTATTATAATATTTATAAAAACATTAGATATTAATAAAACACAGATATTTTATAGGAGATGGTAAAATGAGAATGAGATGTATTGGGTTAATATTGTCGTATGTAATTTTATTCTCAATAAAATCTACAGCAATTGTTTGGGAATTTCATGGTAATAATGAAGGATGGTATCCTGGGAATGAATATGTGCAAGATTTTCAAGTTAGTGGTGACGTGTTGTCTTTTCGTATTACAGGAGGTGACCCATCAATTTTGAGCCCAAATAATCTGAAAATAGACGGTTCAAATTTCCATTTCCTGCATGCTGAAATCGAATTTAATTCAAGTATTACAGGTAATGCCCAGATATATTTTATTACAGAAGAAGATAGTAATTGGAGTGAGGAAAAAGCAGTTTATTTTCAGGTCGTTCCTGGAAAACATACATATCTTATTAACATTCCCCAAAAAATACTATATCCCAATAAATGGTTGGGACAAACCATTGAGCAGATTCGGTTTGACCCACCTGAATATCAAGAAAACAATGTGAAAATATATTGGTTCGGTATTACATATGGAAGTGTATGGGAATTTTCAACCGATGGATACTATGATGGTTGGGGAGGATTCAACTGTATTGAAAACTCACAAGTTACAAATGGCTATTTGTTCTTGGAATTTAATTGTGGAGACCCCTATATTCATTCTCCATACGGATTGAGGTTGAACGGTTACGATTACCCATGGTTGCAAGCAGATATTGAATACTCCACTGAACAAGACCACTGGTTCCAATTATTTTTTATTCACTCCTCTGATGAAATCTGGGACGAACAAAAATCAGTAGTTTTTCCTGCTCGTTTAGGCAGACATGTTTATCTTATTAATATTCCACAGACGTTATCTGATTTAGGGAAAAGTCCATCATTATGGAATGAAAATATGATTACACAAATACGGTTCGACACAGGTGGAGTATATCCAGGGAACATAAAAATACATTGGATTGGGCTTTGTAGAGATTCTACATATCAGGGAAATGGGCAGGCTCCCGCATCTGAACGGGTAAAAATCTATCCGAGTGGTAGTATCAAAATAGAAGAAGGTGGCTCTATTGACTTACGGGTTCAACTCACAGATGTCGCCGAACCCTATTTTGTTCGTTGGACTCATAATGGCGAAGAAATAATAGGTGCTCAACAAACACGCCTTATAATTAGAGATGTTGATATTGCCAATGGAGGTTCATATCAATGTGTAGTTACTGATAGTGCCAAGGCTTTACTCTATTCAGAACCTGTTTATGTTGATATAGTTCCACAGGGGACTATACCTGCCTCTAATGGCTTATCCATAACAATAATAACCACCTTATTCGTTATCGTAAGTTGTGTTTATCTTCAGAAAAAGAAGAGGGGAGTGTCCTTAAAAAGAGATTAGATAAGATTTGGAAACAAGATATTGGATATAACATGTGGGAAGGATAAATATATAATTTCCTTATCAAGTATTTTGTTTAAAGTGATTTTATTCACATGGCTTATTAACAATAATGTATATGTACATTATTCAAAAGTTTTAAATGAATTAATTTAAGATAGTAATAGATGTAGTCAAAGGACTTGGGAATGGAGGATAGGAAACCTGTATATCTTTATATTAGTGAAGATATAGAAAAACAGTGTTTTAAATGGGCTCATGAGTTATTAAAAAATTGTTGTGTTTGTCCACGAAACTGTGGTGTTAATAGATTAGAGAATAAGACAGGTCATTGTAAGATAGGTCGATATGCACGAGTATCCAGTGCTTTCCCTCATTTTGGAGAAGAGCCCTGTTTAGTCGGCTGGCATGGCTCTGGGACGATATTTTTCAGTGGTTGCAATTTAAATTGTGTGTTTTGCCAGAATTATGAAATTAGTCAGTATCCTTCGGGTTCAGAATGTTCACCAGAAATCATTGCAGAGATGATGTTAAATCTACAATCATTAGGTTGTCATAACATTAACTTAGTATCACCATCTCATGTAGTCCCTCAAATTATTGAAGCATTAATCATTGCCAAACACGGTGGATTGCAAATTCCTATTGTTTATAACACAAATTCCTACGATAGTGTTGATTCATTAAAAATACTTGAAAACTGGATTGATATTTACATGCCCGATATAAAATATTGGAACGAAGAAACCGCATGGAACTATTCTAATGCAAAGAATTATCCCGATATAGCAAAAGAATCTATAAAAGAAATGCATCGTCAGGTAGGGGATTTAATAATAAATTCCGATGGAATTGCCCAGCGGGGATTATTAGTAAGACATCTCGTAATGCCCAGTTTAATTCATGAAACAAAAGAAATTTTGAAATGGTTATCAATAAATATTTCGAAAAACACCTATATCAATATTATGGAGCAGTATCGACCCACATACAAAGTTCCTGATAATCCACGTTATTCGTCAATCTCACGAAGACCAACATGGGAAGAAATTGAAGAAGCTATCTGCTTTGCAAAACAATGCGGATTATCACGACTTGACAAATAAAAACCCCTTAAACATATTTTATGTTTAAGGGGTTATGTTTTAATTCTGATTATTTATCTTGCATATTGTTTTCTGATGAGTATCACAGTACACAAAGTTATAACGCTTACAAACAATATAAGTGTTAATGTGGAACTAATAGGAACTTCATCAGAAATGATAACATGAAATTCATAAGTGGCGTTGGTTTTCTGTCCATTATCATATTCACAAATATATGTTCCTGTATCCTCAATTTGTGCATTGGGAATCCAGAGAGAACGACAATGAGTGTTTAAGCCTCGTGATTCTAAATCTCCATTTACTTTACTCCATTGGAAAGTTGAGTTATTCGCCACAGGGTCTGGAACACGCAGACATATATCAGCCCCGACTTCAAAAATACCGCCTAATGTGGATGATGAATGACAATCTTCACAATCTGAACCAGGATAAACGTCAGGATTAAGTGCAGAATTAAGATATGCTTGCTTTTTATCTTCATAGTTCATGTTAGAACGGACAAAATATTCATATTCTTGCTTATTCGTCCATCCATCACCATCCGCATCCCCATCAGGTCCAAAATATTGAGGTAAGGTCTGATAATTAAATGGATAAATTATGTTTACGTGTATATTGAAACTGGGGTCTATAGCTTGTGCCGCTATAGAAATTACAGTGGGTATCATTGTAGATTCTTGATTCCCTAAGGTCATATAACCCGCTAACATTTGAGGTAAGCCATAAAAAATAGTATTTACAATACTTCCTTCGCCACCACAGTCAGTAACCATTCTCTGCATATTATGATCGAAAGTGTTGACAGCAATTTGATGACTTACCCCTCCATTGGCTGTAAAATCAATAGATGGATTGTTATAACATTCTGTAATAAGATGAAATTCCAATGAGTCTAACATTCCATTTCCAGAAATAACAATAGGATCTATAGATATTTGTCCGCCGTTCAAATCGCATTCCTCTGGACTAAACGAAAGCCCTTCTGCTCCCTGGTCTCCTAATAAAACATAATAAGCGCTTAAATTTTCATGTAAATATTGCATACCTGCTACAATTTCATGGTCAGGTTGCCTTATAAAATCATGATACTCCCAAACACCGTTATAGCAAAAATCCCCATTCCCTTCTGCATTTCCCGTGCCGGGTCCTCCCAATGGTTTTGAGGTGCTGTCTACGATAGAATCATCATCAATCACGCAAAGTGTAACATTTCCAACACCACCAGTAATATCTACAACTACATTGTAAATCTGATTCGCCTGAACATTAGTAACAGATAAGATAGGAAGGGGAGAGGATAGACTGTCCTTTGCATTAAAATCGGTTATATCAACATTGGAAACAGGCTCACTAAAGGTTACTGAAAAAGTCATTGTATTTCCATTAGAAGAAACACTATTAATCAAATAAACTTTTGGATAATCCAACCATTGAGTAATAAATTCAGACATACATCTCTGTGCTAATATTCTGTAACCTGCTTGAGATAAATGAATGTCACCATCAAAAAGTCCATCGGGGTGAACTAATGAGCAAGGGTCACCTCCAGGAAAGGGAGAGTAAGAAGGATAATTACCAGGATAAGGAACTGAATAGGGAGGTAAATTTGTGGGTGTTGATGTCCCAAAATGATATTGCATTAATCCAAGGTTGTGAACATAATATACACGGGGTTTACTATCTGCAAGTACCTTTTTGGCTTGCTCAAAACGAACAAAAGCATTTTGTTGGTCACAAATCGAACATCCACCACGGTCTCTTCCTGCAAAAGTATATCCACATAAGGCTACTCGAATATCAGGTCTAACAGCTAAAATTTCATCTATAATACCACTCATATAATTTACAATAGTGTTTATGATATATGCTTCCTGTGCAGGATTGGAAAGC
This sequence comes from Candidatus Hydrogenedens sp., assembly GCA_035361075.1. NCBI lineage: Bacteria > Pseudomonadati > Candidatus Hydrogenedentota > Candidatus Hydrogenedentia > Candidatus Hydrogenedentales > Candidatus Hydrogenedentaceae > Candidatus Hydrogenedens > Candidatus Hydrogenedens sp. Next base: position 5,859 of record DAOSBX010000053.1, read on the forward strand.
ATATCACAATTCCAACGAGAGGTTTGAGGTGTACCTCGTAGAAAATCATTTCCCCCTAACGTCATAACAACAATGTCAATAGTCGGATATTTTTCTAATTCTTCCTTTACATTTTGAATATAATTATATTCCTCTGGATAAAACTCAAAAGCTCGAGCCCCCATAATAGCAGTGCGACTACCTATCTCTCTTAGATGCTCCATTCCAGGTGTTTCAAGAAAAATTTCTTTAAAGGTTCTAAATGCCCACATAAAACCAGTCCAGCTATCACCAACTAATAGAACTCGTGGGACCTCTTCTTGAGCAAATGCAAATAAACTACTAAACAAAATCAATGCAGATAAAAAGAATGCACAACATGAACGTAAAAAATGTAGTTTCATTTCTGTCTCCTTTCTGTTTATATTCTTAAAAATAAAAAATAACAATTAAACCTTATTTAAAATTATATCATAATAAAAAGAAAAATTCAATAAAACTTAGTAGATACATTTTTTCAATTAAAAAATAAAAATTTAAATAAAAAATTATTTTTTACTTGACATGAGACTAATTATATGTTATAATTTGTTCATAGTTTCACAATTATACTTAAAGGTAAGTATATAAAGTTTGTTCAAATTTTCACAAATAATTTAACTTAAACTTAAATAAATTATTATGGTATCTGAAAAAACAGTTGAAAGATTAAGTTTATATCGCCGTGTCCTACAGCAATTAAGGGTAGAGGGTAAAGAAACAATAATGTCTCATGAACTTGCTATGTTACTCCATATTAAACCATCACAAGTTAGAAGAGACATTATGCAATTAGGATATTCTGGAGTTCCAAATAGTGGTTATAAAATTAGACCTTTATTAGAAAGTATTGCTAATTTCTTAGATTCACCATTACCACAAAGTGCAGTGTTAGTTGGAGTAGGACATTTAGGACTTGCCTTATTAGCGAACTTTGCTGGTCGTTGGAGGCAGTTGGCTATACGTGCCTCATTTGATAAAGACCCAGAAAAAGTAGGGCAAACGTTTCATGGTTGTAAATGCTATCCAATGTCTGAACTAACACGAGTAGTTAACGAGACAAAAAGTATGGTGGGGATTATTGCCATACCAGGTGAAGGAGCTCAAAATGTATGTGACTTACTAATCCATGCTGGGATTCGGGGTATTTTGAATTTTTCACCCTTGCGAGTAAAAGTCCCCGATTACGTTTTTGTTGAACATGTTGACCTTTCAGCTACATTTGAAAAAGTTGCATTTTTTGCACGACGAATGAAACATTACGAAAAAGAAGAATATTGGAAGACAGAAAATGATAATATGGAAGAAGAAAAGGAAACCTTACTAACAAACCAATAAATAAAAACTTTTTTATAGGAGAAAATATATGAACAAAGAAACAAAACATGCTTGCGTTGAAGAGGCAAGCGAAGAAGAATTACTAACTCGTCTCGACGGAATTATTGCAGAATATCGAGACAAGCCAGGTGCACTTATTCCTGTTCTGCAAATTGCACAGGCTATGTTCGGATATTTACCCGAAAGTGCACTAAAAAAAATCAGTTTAGGATTAAACAAATCCTATAGTGAAGTGGCCGGTGTTGTTACTTTTTATTCATTCTTTTCAACGCAACCTCGCGGAAAACACACAATACGTGTTTGTTTAGGGACTGCCTGTTATGTTCGTGGCGGAAAACAAGTGTTGTCTGCTTTGAAAGACAAACTAAAGATTGATGTTGGCGAAACTACAAAAGATAGAATGTTCTCATTAGATGTGGCTCGTTGTTTTGGGGCTTGTGGTCTCGCTCCAGCCATTATGATTGATAATGAAGTACATCAAAGAGTTAAGCCCGCTAAAATTCAAGCAATCCTTGATATGTATATTGATAAAAATATAGAAGAAAAGTCAACAAAATAAAGGAGATTTTATTATGGCAGATATAATTCGTTCACCAGAAGACCTAAATGCTTTAAAAGAAAAAGCACTCAAAGAAATTAATATCCGCTCACAACAAAAAGAGTTAGTAGTAACGGTCCACATGGGAACATGTGGCATCGCAGCTGGTGCCAGAGATGTCTTAAAAAATTTAGTGGCTGAACTCTCGTCTCAGGGTATTGACTATGTAACTGTTCGTCAGTCTGGATGCGCTGGTTTATGTGACCGTGAACCTATGATTACAGTTCTTCAAAAATCTTCAGGAACTGAATATCGATATGGCAAGTTGAACGCAGAAAAAGTGAGAACTATTGTTCAGCAACATATCATATCTGGGAAACCAGTAATGGAATACCTTATTTCGTAATTAAACAATCATTCTTTGGGTTTACAAATGGATAAATGGATAATTAAAAACAAAGATGATGTAAAAATTGTAATAGGAATAGTGTTGATTCTTATTTCCTATCCACAATTTTGTTTTTCATCAGATGTAGAATTCGAGGTTGTTCATCCAGAAGACACAGGTGAAGCACTTATTAATCCAGGGATGGGGTGGGTTCTACATTTCTATGACAATGTCCCTGAAAATTATGGTTCTAAATTAGAGCCATCAGATACGGTAGACGATTTCCCAGGATTGACTGTGATCTATCTCCGTATCGCATGGTCCTTTTTAGAGCCAGAAGAAGGCAAATTTAATTGGTCTGTTTTGGATACCCCTGCCCAGAGATGGATTGCTAAGGAAAAGCAAATTGCACTCCGCATCACATGTAGTGAAACACCTATTCAATGGGCAACCCCAAAATGGGTTTACGATGTCGGTGCTAAGGGCTATTTCTTTACACCACTACAAGGAACAAAAGAAGACGGAACACATTGGGAACCTGATTATAGTGACCCTATATTCTTAGAAAAATTAGACCATTTCTTACAAGAGTTAGCAAAACGGTACGATGGCAACCCTGAAGTTGCCTTCATAGATATTGGCTCATTAGGTGTCTGGGGAGAAGGGCATACGTGGCATAGTTCACAACAAAAAATCAGCGTCGAGACGGTAAAAAAACATATAGACTTGCACGTCAAACATTTTAAAAACACCTTAATCGCTTTGAACGATGATAGTATTACCAATGGACAAAAGATAACAGAATTGTCACCAGAGCAAAAAGAGATAATCGCTTATGCGAAAGAAAAAGGCTTAACCCTTCGCGATGATAGTATATTAGTTCAAGGTGGAGAGTATGCGTATATGAGTGCAGGTATTGCACAGGAGTTTTGGAAAGATAAAGCGGTGATTTTAGAAAGTGAACATTATGGCAATTCTAAAACAAATGGACATTGGGGAGACGGAACAAAATATCTACAAGCAGTAGAGGAGTATCATGCAAGTTATGCATCGATTCATTGGTGGCCCAGAGAATTCTTACAAGAGCGAAAAGATTTGATTGATAAAATGAATCTTCGGTTAGGTTATCGAATACTTCCTACCGAGATTAAATGGCAGAAACAAGTGAAAATCTCTAACAATCGATGGGATGTCGAGTATCAATTTGCTAATAAAGGAGTTGCACCTTGTTATAAAGGCGGTTTTCCAATATTTACATGGAAAGATGATAAAGGTGGAATTGTCGCCACATTTGTTGACGATACTTTTAATGTAAACACATTGCCAGTTAGTTTGCCTAATGAAGTTCAGACTATAAAACGGAAAGCCACATTTTTACTTCCCTACTTATTAAAAGAGGGAAATTATTCAGTTTACGTTTCCATCGGAACACGTACAGGAACACCAGTAATACAATTACCTATCTCAAATAAAGATAATGAGAAACGGTATTTAGTAGGACAGGTTGAAGTTATCCCATAAAGGTTTATGTTTATGAAAGATAAAAATATAAGAAAACATAATTTTATAGAAAGGAGATAAAATATGAATTTAGTTCGAAGTCATGTGTTAATCTGTGCGGGCGCAGGATGTGTCGCCTCAGGCTCTATGGAGGTAAGCAGTGCTTTCTCAGAAGCACTTGCAAAACATGGTTTATCAGAAGAAATACAAGTAGTACATACAGGATGTCTAGGTCCATGTGCCATTGGTCCTGTGGTTGTTATTTATCCTGACGCCATTTTCTATCAAGGTGTCAAAACAACAGATGTTGAAGACATCGTCGTTGAACATCTGTTAAAGGGTCGACCAGTCAGTAGATTAAATTTTAAATCTACGACAACCTCTCAGATTATACCTGCATTGCAGGAAATCGGTTTCTTTAAACAACAGACAAAAATTGTGTTAAGAAATTGCGGTATTATCGACCCTACAAAAATTGAAGAATATATAGCCAGGGATGGTTATCAAGCCTTAGCAAAGGTATTAACCCAAATGACACCCGAACAAGTTGTAGAAGAAGTCAAAAAATCAGGGCTACGTGGTCGAGGCGGTGCAGGGTTCCCGACAGGAATTAAATGGGAAGTTACAAGAAAAGCACCAGGAGATAAGAAATATGTCCTTTGCAACGCAGATGAAGGAGACCCAGGTGCATTTATGGACAGAAGCGTTCTGGAAGGCGACCCACATAGTGTTATTGAAGCAATGATTATTGCAGGATACGCCATTGGTTCTGACCAGGGATATATTTATGTCCGTGCAGAATATCCTCTGGCAGTTGAAAGATTAAATATAGCGATAGCACAAGCCAGAGAATATGGTTTATTAGGCAAAAACATTATGGGAACGAATTTCAGTTTTGACCTTGAAATACGTATGGGTTCTGGAGCTTTCGTATGTGGTGAAGAAACTGCATTGATGCGTTCTATCGAAGGAAAACGTGGCGAACCCAGACCGCGTCCACCGTTCCCCGCATATAAGGGTTTATGGGAAAAACCCAGTTTGTTAAATAATGTCGAGACCTATGCAAATATCCCTGTGATTATATTAAAAGGTGCTGATTGGTTTGCCTCAATAGGAACAGCGAAAAGCAAAGGGACTAAAGTATTTGCACTGGCAGGAGCAGTAAACAATACAGGATTAGTCGAAATTCCAATCGGTACACCATTAGGCGAAATTATTTATGACATCGGTGGTGGAATTCCACGAGGCAAACAATTTAAAGCGGCACAAATCGGAGGTCCTTCTGGTGGGTGTATCCCAAAACAGCACTTGAATGTACCAGTAGATTACGAGTCATTACAAGAATTAGGAGCGATTATGGGTTCTGGCGGATTAATCGTTATGGATGAAGATACGTGTATGGTAGATATGGCTCGTTTCTTCCTTGATTTCGTTCAAGATGAATCTTGTGGTAAATGTGTCCCATGCCGAGTTGGAACGAAAAGAATGTTAGAAATTGTAACGAGGATTTGTGAAGGTAGGGGAGAGGAAGGTGACATTGAAAAGTTAATCGAATTGGGACAAAAGATTAAAGATGCTTCCTTATGCGGTTTAGGACAAACAGCTCCAAACCCAGTTCTTTCCGCTATTCGCCATTTCCGTGAAGAGTTTGAAATACATATAAGGGAACACAGATGCCCAGCAGGTGTGTGTCCTTCCCTTGTTCGGGCACCCTGTATGAGTGCTTGCCCAGCAAATGTATACATTCCAGGTTTTGTTTCTCTTATCGCAGAAAAACGGTATGCGGAAGCGTTGCGGGTTCACAGAGACCAAAATCCATTTGCTTCTGTTTGTGCTCGGGTTTGCTTCCATACCTGTGAAGATAAGTGCCGTAGAGCCACATTAGATGATGCAGTATCTATACGTGGATTGAAACGGTTCATGGTCGAACAAGAAGTAACAATTCAACTTCCTGAAATCCGTGAAAATGAACAAAACCTCAAAAGAAAGATTGCAATAATAGGTGCAGGTCCAGCAGGGCTAAGCTGTGCATATTTCTTAGCACGGTTGGGCTATCAACCACGTGTATTTGAATCTGCACCCAGACCAGGTGGTATGTTGGTTCAAACAATTCCTGCTTATCGATTACCCCGGGAAGAACTTGCTCGTGAAATTCGTATGATAGAGAGAATGGGAGTTGTCATAGAAACGGAAAAAGCATTAGGTAAAGACTTTACATTACAAAGTCTAAGAGATGAAGGCTATGAGGCTATCTTTTTAGGTATTGGGGCTCCTATGGGACAAAAGTTAAGAATTCCAGGAGAAGATGCAGAAGGTGTAGTAGAAGCCATTGATTTCCTTCGTGAATACAATTTGCGAGGTTCTGTCCCTGTCGGTAAGAAGGTTGTAGTTATTGGCGGTGGAAATGCCGCAATTGACGCAGCTCGAACTGCAATACGATTGGGTGCCAAGAAAGTTACTATTCTATACCGTCGAACAAGAGAAGAAATGCCAGCATATAAAGAAGAAATAGAAGAAGCGGTTAACGAAGGTGTGATTCTAAAAATGTTAGTTTCACCACTCGAAATTATTACAAAGGGCAAAAAAGTTGTTGGTGTAAAATGTCAACACATGTGGTTAGGTGAATACGACCGTTCAGGACGTCGTAGACCCGAAGCAAAATCAGGTGAAGAACCCTTCATTGAAGAGGCTGACCAGGTTATTGCAGCTATTGGTCAAACAGTCAACTTAAAACAATATGTAGATGGTTTAGATGTCAAATTAAATCCCTCAGGGTTTTTATGGGTCGACCCTGTATATAATCAAACCTCAGTAGAATGGTTATTTGCTGGTGGTGACATTAGCACAGGACCTGCTTCGGTTGTAGAGGCAGTTGGTGCTGGTGAACGAGCAGCAGTAGGTATTGATAAATACCTAACTGGCGAAGAACATGCATTCTGGAGAGAACCATATATCGTGGATACAGAATTTGACCCCGAATCCGACCCAGTCGATTTCCCAAGAGCAAAAATGAGGCTATTACCTGTTGAAAAACGTGTCCACAACTTCAACGAGGTTGAAATGCCATTTACTGAAACCATAGCAATGCGAGAAGCAAGACGTTGCTTACGTTGCGATTACCGTGAAACAAAAGTAACTGTAAATACACAAAAATAAAAAGATAGGAGATTTAATTATGCCAAAAGTAACCATAGATGGAATTCAGATTGAAGTTCCCGAGGGAACGACTATATTACAAGCAGCAAAAAAAGTAGGAATTCAGATTCCAACATTATGCTACTTGGAAGAAATTCAAGCAATTGGTGCTTGTCGTGTTTGCGTTGTTGAAGTTGAAGGAGCACGTACCCTTGTCGCTTCATGTGTCGCTCCTGTTGCAGATGGTATGAAAATACATACGAATTCAAAAAGAGCACGCGAAGCCCGAAAAACAGTAGTGGAATTGTTATTATCAGACCATGATGGCGATTGCCAGATTTGTGTCCGCAATGAAGATTGTGAATTACAAGCATTAGCACGAACCCTTGGGATAAAGGAAATTCGCTATCAAGGTGAAAAAAGCAAACAGATTATTGACGATACGACACCTGCTATTGTTCGGGATACATCAAAATGTGTGCTATGCAGAAGGTGTGTTACGGTTTGTAATGAAGTTCAGGGTGTCGGTGGATTATTCCCCCAAAATCGTGGCTTTGAAACAGTAATAGGTCCCGCATTTTGTAGTGATTTAGATGATGTTGTATGTGTCCAATGCGGTCAATGTGGCGCTGTGTGTCCTGTAGGTGCTATTGTGGAAAGAGACCAAATTGCCGATGTCTTCTCCGCATTAGACGACCCTACAAAAACAGTTGTTGTCCAAACAGCCCCTGCAATTCGTGCCGCATTAGGTGAATGTTTTGGTTTACCACCAGGGACTTTAGTTACAGGAAAAATGGTTACAGCACTTCGTAGATTAGGCTTCCATGCCGTTTTTGATACAAACTTCGCCGCTGACCTTTGTATTCTGGAAGAAGGTACAGAATTACTTACCCGTTTGAAGAAAAAATTAGTAAACGGTGAAGACATTGCCTTACCTATGTTTACCAGTTGTTCACCAGGCTGGATTAAATTTTTAGAACATTTCTACCCAGATATGATTCCCAATGTCTCTACATGCAAATCGCCTCAACAGATGTTCGGTGCTATCGCAAAGACTTATTATGCAAAGAAAATCGGTAAGAAACCCGAAGATATTGTAGTTGTTTCTATTATGCCCTGCACCGCAAAGAAATACGAACATCAGCGTCCAGAAATGAATAGTTCTGGCGTCCGCGACGTGGATTATGTGCTAACAACACGTGAGTTAGGCAGAATGATAAAAGAAGCAGGTATTGATTTTGTCAATTTGCCAGATGATAAGCAAGATTCACCATTAGGAATATCCACAGGTGCTGCGGATATCTTCGCAAATACGGGTGGTGTTATGGAAGCAGCAATTCGAACTGTTTATGAAAAAGTAACAGGTCGTGAACTGCCTTTTGATGGACTTCATGTCACACCTATTGAAGGACTTGAAGGAATTAAAGAAGCCTCTTTGAAACTTGAAAAATGCGTTCCTGATTGGTCCTTCTTGGAAGGAGCTACTGTAAATGTCGCAGTCGCACATGGGTTAGGTAATGCAAGAGCATTGATAGAACGAGTTCGCTCCGGAGAAAAGGCATATCACTTCATAGAAATTATGACCTGCCCCGGTGGATGTATTGGCGGTGGGGGACAACCCCGACTCACAGATAATTCTGTCCGTCTCGCTCGCATTCAGGCAATATATAAAGAGGATGAAGGAAAACAACTTCGTAAGTCCCACGAGAACCCAGATATAAAGAAGTTATATGAAGAATTTTTAGGACATCCTAATAGCGAAACTTCTCATCATCTATTACATACACACTATAACCCGAGAACAAAGGTATAGAACAATCATTATAAAAGGGGAGTGTTAATAAACACTCCCCTTTTAATATAAAAAAGTTGTATAATAAAAATACATAGGACTTTGTAGGGTGTGAGTAAATATGTATAGGAAACAAAAATGAATCAGAAACTTATAATGGTAGTTGATGATGATATTGATGTGCAGGATTTCTGTAAAATCGTATTAGAGAGAGAAAATTATAAGGTAATAACATTTTCCAATTCAGAGAGTGCCCTTGAATTTCTATCAAACAACACCCCCTCCGTAATTATTACTGATTTAATGATGGGTGGAATTGATGAAGGTATCCAGTTTGTTAATAAAGTTAGAGAATTTAATGATGATAAAGCACATATTCCCATTATTATGATAACAGGTATAAATTCAAAATTGGGATATGACATTAGCCCCCGTTCTGATGAAGAAAAGAAGCAGATGAAAATTGATGAATTTATATCAAAACCTTTAAATCCTAAACAATTAATTAGCGTACTAAAAAAAATTAGCAAATAAATATCCTTATTGGATATTTTCTAATAAAATATAAGGAGAAAAAATTATGAGTTCTAATGCAGAAACAGTTTTTATTAATGAAGAGGCAATATTTGATACTCTTAAAAATAGCGTCAGGAAAGATGCCATCTATATTAGAGAAATTCTTGCAAAAGCCCTCGAATTAAAAGGACTGAATGAAACAGAAGTGGCTACCCTTGCAACGATTAGTGACCCTGACCTGTTAAAAGAACTTTTCGATACAGCCCGAAAGGTAAAAGAAGAAATTTATGGTAAAAGGCTGGTTCTTTTTGCTCCACTTTATGTCTCAAATCTTTGTAAAAATGAATGCTTATATTGTGCGTTCCGAAGAAGTAATACATTAGTCCGCAGAAAGGCATTAACACAAGATGAAGTGAGGAAAGAAGTGGAAACATTAGTTGACCAGGGTCATAAACGAATTTTATTAGTTGCTGGTGAGTCCTATCCTTCCGAAGGATTTGATTATGTCATTCATTGTATAGAAACAATTTATAGTGTTAAAAGAGATAGGGGAGAGATACGACGTGTCAACGTAAATATAGCCCCCTTATCGTTAGAGGAATTTAAAAGACTAAAATCTGCAAAAATTGGAACATATCAATTGTTTCAGGAGACATACCACAGAGAAACATACCAGAAAGTTCATGTAGGTGGACTTAAAAAAGATTTTGACTGGAGAATCACCGCGATGGACCGTGCTATGAAAGCCGGTATCGATGATGTAGGTGTCGGTGTCCTTTTTGGCTTGTTTGATTGGAGATTTGAAATTCTTGCTCTGATGCAACATATTAAACATTTAGAGGACACCTTTGGTGTAGGATGCCATACAATAAGTGTTCCCCGACTTGAACCTGCAGTAGGTTCTGACTTGGCTTCACATCCACCTTATCCAGTATCAGACCTTGATTTCCGAAAAATTGTAGCCATATTAAGACTTGCAGTGCCTTATACAGGAATAATTATGTCAACCCGTGAAACACCTAATATACGGAGAGAAACCTTTGCACTGGGTGTCTCACAAATCTCAGCAGGCAGTAGAACCAACCCCGGTGGTTACACGGGTAGCGAAGAAGAGGACATGAGTCAATTTTCCTTAGGTGACCACCGCAATCTGGATGAGGTTATCCGTGATATAACACAATTAGGTTATATACCTTCGTTTTGCACTGCATGTTATCGTTTAGGTCGGACAGGTGCTGACTTTATGGACCTTGCAAAACCAGGACTTATCAAAAATCATTGTGAAGTAAATGCACTAAGCACCTTCGCAGAATATCTCGAAGATTATGCCTCTCCTGAAACAAAACACATAGGTTGGACAAAGATTAAAGAAATATTAAACACAATGCCTGAAGTCCGAAAAACACGTACAGAAGAAATGTTGGCTCGTGTGAAATCAGGCGAACGAGATGTCTATGTGTAAATGCTATGTCAGACTACCGAATTGAAACCGATTTATTAGGTGAGAAAAAGATCCCTGCGGATGTCTATTGGGGTATCCATACTGCTCGTGCAGTAGAAAATTTTCCTATTTCCCGACACTCAGTTCATTCAGAATTAATCCAATCTTATGGAATTGTAAAACTCGCATGTGCAAAAACAAATTATTCGTTAGGATACTTAACACATCCTCCTAATAAATCATCGGCTATATTTAACGCATGCGAGGAAGTAGCAATTGGTAAATGGAATGACCATATTATTGTGGATGCTCTACAGGGGGGAGCAGGAACCAGCACAAATATGAATATCAATGAAGTAATTGCAAATCGTGCCTTGGAAATTTTGGGCTATTCGAGAGGAAAATATGACATCATTTCCCCATTAGATGATATAAACCTACATCAATCTACAAATGATACTTATCCAACAGCTTTAAAACTTGCTACTATAAGAATGTTACGAAGATTAGAAACCGCAATTATTTTTCTTTTAGAGTCATTTCAAACTCTTGAAAAAGAGTTTTCAGATATCGTAAAAGTAGGACGAACAGAACTTCAGGATGCAACGTTAATCACATTAGGTCGGGAGATGGGTGCCTACGCAGATGCTTTAGCACGAGATCGCTGGCGTATCTATAAATGTGAGGAGAGGTTACGCGTAGTAAACCTTGGGGGCACCGCAATAGGAACAGGGCTGGGTGCACCAAGAGATTACATTTTCCGTGTCGTAGATACTCTGCGAGAGTTATCGAATATTGGCTTTTCAAGAGCAGAAAATTTGGTAGATGCAACTCAAAATCTTGATGTTTTTGGAGAGGTATCAGGAATTATTCGTTCATATGCGATAACCCTCAACAAAATCGCTAATGATTTACGATTGATGTCTTCCGGACCCGAAGCAGGTCTGCGAGAAATTCAACTTCCACAACTACAAGCAGGTTCATCCATTATGCCCGGAAAAGTGAACCCTGTTTTGCCTGAAGCGGTATGCCAGGTTGCAATGTTAACATTTGGATTTGACCAGACTATCACATATGCCTGTTCTTCCGGAAACCTTGAACTAAATCCTTTTCTTCCCTTGATTGCACATTGTTTATTAAATACAATCGAAATGCTAATAAATGTAACACAACTATTCGCAGAAAAATGTGTTAAGGGAATATCACCAAATCGTGATGTTTGTAACAGGTATATAAACACTTCTACAGCAACCCTAACTGCTCTTATACAAAAAATAGGTTATGAAAAAGCATGTATGATTGCCAAAAAAACAGGCAATTCAAAAAAAAGTATTCGAGAAATTGTATTAGAAGAAGGAATCTTAACTCCTGAAGAATTTGATACTCTTTTAGCACCCGAATCCGTTTGTAAATTAGGTTTTACAGACCAGAATAATAAAAAGTAGTTTAGGAATCGATTATGTTTAGAGCCTCACCAAAATCATTTCGACTGCATATTGGTTTTTTTGGTAGAAGAAATGTTGGAAAATCCAGTTTACTTAATGCAATTACACGACAAAATGTCTCAATTGTATCTGAATCCGCAGGAACCACAACAGACCCCGTAGAAAAACCTATGGAACTATTACCATTAGGACCTGTCCTCTTCATTGATACCGCAGGTATTGATGATATCGGTGCTTTAGGGGAACTCCGAATACAGAAAACACGCCAAATTTTTGACCGAACCGATGTAGCAGTTATTGTTACCGAATCCGGTATATGGGGAGAATTTGAAGAAAGCTTGTATAACGAGTTTAAATCAAGAAATATCCCGATTGTTATTGTGTTTAACAAAGTAGACCTGCACGAACCCGATGAAACACTATGTAATAAGTTTAAAAATGAGAAAATTTTATATGTAAAGACTATTGCATCAAAGCAGGATGGTATTAGTGAACTCAAAAATGCCCTCATTTCTTCAGCCCCCGAAGATTTTATAAATAGTCCAACGATTTTAGGAGATTTGGTAGCTCCTGGTGAATTGGCTGTGCTTGTCGTGCCTATAGATAAAGAAGCACCTAAAGGACGACTTATTATGCCTCAGGTTCAATCCATCCGTGATTTGTTAGATAACGATGCTATGTGTGTTGTTGTCAAGGAAAGGGAACTCCGTCGAATTTTAGAACAATTAAAAACCCCACCTAAGATTGTTGTTACCGATTCACAAGCATTCTTAAAAGTCGTCGCAGATACTCCTCCCAATGTATGGGTTACAAGTTTTTCAATATTATTTTCAAGATTCCGTGGAGATTTAATTACACAGGTGGAAGGAACTCTTGCTATCGAATCATTGAAACCCGGAGATAAAATACTTATTGCAGAATCATGCTCGCATCACCCTATTGCCGATGATATAGGAAGGGTTAAAATACCAAGATGGTTAATGCAATATGTCGGTGGAAAATTAGAATTTGATACTGTTCAGGGAAATGATTTTTTTTCAGATTTAACAAAATATAAAATGGTTATACACTGTGGAGCATGCACACTCAATCGCCGTGCTATGTTAAATCGTATTATGCATTGCAAAAAACAAGGGATACCAATAAGTAATTATGGGTTAACCATAGCCTATTCTTTAGGTATCCTCGAAAGGGCATTAGAACCGTTCCCATCCGCATTGGAAATATATAAACAGAAAACAATAAAAAAAGTTGCAAAACATTAAATAAAATAAAACATGGATAAAAAAGATATTATTAACTGGCTTCGTGAAAAAAACGAAGATAAATTAAGCGAACTATGGGAAATGGCAGATTCTATCCGCAGTAAATATGTAGGAGAAGAGGTGCATCTTCGAGGTTTGATAGAAATATCAAACTATTGCAAAAAAAACTGTCTATACTGTGGAATACGAATTTCTAATAAAAAATTAACCCGATATAGAATGGAAGACAGCGAGATTTTGGAGTGTGTGGAATTTGCCAAAAGAAATGGCTATGGAACAATAGTCCTTCAATCCGGGGAAGACCCCGATTTTACAAAAGAAAAAATTGCCGAGTTAATTAAAAAAATAAAAGAAAATGCAAATGTGGCTATTACATTAAGTTTAGGGGAGCAGGAAAAACACACATTAGAATTATGGAAATCTGCTGGAGCAAATCGTTATCTTCTTCGATTTGAAACTTCAGACGAAACACTATTTAATGAAATTCATTCATCAAAACAAGCAAAGAGTTTAGAAAACAGAATTAAACAACTAAAAATGCTTAAACAATTAGGCTACGAAGCAGGAAGTGGAATAATGATAGGAATACCCTATCAAACGTATGAAAGCATCGCTAATGATATCCTACTATTCAAACAATTAGACCTTGATATGATAGGAATAGGACCATACATTCCTCATCCCGATACACCTTTAGGACAGGAATACCTTAATGAATATAAAAAAGATGATGAAAAATTTGTGCCAAACACAGAATTAATGACATATAAAGTCCTTGCATTGACCCGAATTATATGTCCAACCGTAAACATTCCTGCCACCACTGCCCTTGCAACTGTAAATACGCGAGAAGGTCGCATTTTAGCCCTGAATAGGGGAGCCAATGTTATCATGCCGAATCTCACTCCACCAAAATATAAAAAATTGTATGAAATTTATCCAGGTAAATCGTCCGCTGATGAACCTCCAGAAATTATTCATCAAAGTATAATGAAGATTATAGAAAAGGCAGGAAGAAAAGTAGGAACAGGGATGGGAAATCGTAAAAAA
>DAOSBX010000054.1 GCA_035361075.1 Candidatus Hydrogenedens sp.
TGGATAGATTATACAACAAATTTAAATATGAATGATTCAAAAAACAGGAAAAGTGTTGTTATACTTGGTCCTACGGCAAGTGGGAAAACTCGTTTAGGTGTGCAACTTGCCCACAAGCTTAACGGAGAAATTCTTTCCGCTGATTCACGACAGGTTTATATTGGTCTTGATATCGGAACAGGAAAAGACCTTGATGAATATGAGGGTGTTTATCCGCCAGTGCGGTATCATCTTATTGATATTGTTCCCGTTGATTATGAATTTAGTTTATATGATTACCTTCGATGTTTCCGAGAAGCGATACAGGATGTGTTATCACGGGGAAAATTTCCTGTAATTGTTGGCGGAACAGGATTGTATCTTGAAAGTATTCTTGAAGGATATTCACTAACAAAGGCACCTCCGAATGAAGCGTTGCGAAACGAATTAAACAGTTTGGCAATTGAAGAATTACGGATAAAATTGATGCAACTCAAACCAAAACTTCATAACACTACTGATTTGTTAGATAAAGAGAGAATTATCCGTGCTATCGAGATTGCTATAGCAGAGAAAGAAGGTGGAGAGATTATCACGGTTCCACCATTACAATCCATTATTTTAGGTGTCCGATGGGAACGTGATATTCTTAAAAATCGGATTTCAGAGAGATTAAAAAAGAGGCTTCAACAAGGGCTTATTGAAGAGGTAGAAAAACTTTTAAACCATGGGGTATCTGAAGAACGACTTTTTCAATTAGGTCTGGAATACCGTTATGTACTTCTATTTTTACAGGGGAAAATTAAGAATAAAAACGATTTGTTTCAGAAGTTACGTTCTGCTATCTGGGAGTTTTCAAGAAAACAAGAACATTGGTTCCGAAGATTTGAACGTTCAGGACACTATATTTATTGGATAACCTGTGATGAGATAGAACAAGCATTAATATGGATAAAAAACAATTTATGAATGAAAAAATATCTGAATATTTGACTAAAAAAGCGACATTAACACCATGGTCTTTGGAGACACATTTGAACAAGGGGGTTGAACAGGTCGTTGTTATACCTGCATATAATGAATTTGCGGGAATTTTAACACTTTTTCAGTCACTAAGTATGAATCCTATTCAACTATGTGAAAAGACCTTGGTTATAGTAGTTGTGAATAATCAGAATGAGACGATATCACCACCTGAGGCATTAAAAAACAATCAAGAGACTATTGAGTTTCTAAAAACATGTATGTATTCAAATCAAACACCTTTTCCCATTGGAATTATTGATGCGTCATCAGCGGGCTATGAATTTCCAGTAGGGCAAGGCGTTGGATTGGCTCGTAAAATTGGGCTCGACTGGGGTTTGCGATATTTGGCTGAAGAAGGAAATAGTTTTGGTGGACTAATCTGTTTAGATGCGGACTGTACCGTTTCTGATAATTATCTTTTCACGTGGAATTCTTTTTTTAAAGAGAATCCTAATTCAGCAGGGGTTATGTATTCTGAACATCCGATAGAGCATACACCGTTAGGTTTATGTATGCTTGCCTATGAAATTTATTTGCGAACCTATGAACTTGGATTATGTTATGCACAATCACCATATACCTTCCTGCCTATAGGTTCAACTATCGGTGTACCTGCGGTACTCTACGCAGCATCGGGAGGAATGAGTACACGTATTGCTGGGGAAGATTTTTATTTTCTACAACAACTTGCACGAATCAGTGGAATTAAAAGGATTACTGAAGCCACTGTTTTTCCATCATCTCGTTTGTCAGAACGGGTACCTTTTGGAACAGGTGCTAAATTAAAACAATATATGAATCAGCCTGAAAAACGTTTCTCTTTTTATCCATTTTCGGCGTTCGAAATTTTGAGAAGATGGATTCAGTGTCTTGACCATCCTGATGAAAATGCTGAATACATGTTACTTCAAGCAGAAACTATACACCCAGAGTTGGCACACTTCCTCAGTTCTAACTACTGGCTTCAAAAAACAAGCAAGATATTTAAACAACATAAGAACCGTAGTAGATTGATATATCATCTTCATGAATGGTTTGATGGTTTAAAAACACTTCGTCTGCTGAATCACTTAAAAGAATTTGCTTTTGTTGAGACAACGGTTTTTGAGACATTAAAAGAATTTGTTGTTCGACTAAATATGAGTGAATTTGAACATATCAATTTTGAAAGCATCCAATATGAATATAACCAACAACATGTCCTATTAAATACACTTCGAAAAAGTTGGGATAAATTAAAAATAGCAGGGATTAATTACCATTTGAACAGCAATTAATCCCTTAGGATAGGAGGTATAGGGTAAGTTTGTCAGGGATAGGCTACATTTTAGGCTTTAGTAGATTCGCAACAAGAACTACAACAGGAACATGTATCTTTACATGAGCAAGCAGTATTTTTTGCTTCGTTTCCAGCACATTTACATGCAGTGCAACAAGAACAGTTATTGCAGGATGTATTTGAACTTACATTTTTCTTTTCAGCATTTCCTTCATCTTTTTTATCACAGGGCTTGGAATTACAGCAAGGTGAGTTAGATGATTTTTCTTTGTCATTAGACTTTACAGATTTGTCATTTGGACATGCTTGTTTTGCGGAGGAACAACATGACGAAGATTTCATGTATGGGCAACCAGAACTACCCTTGCCTTCTTTACTTTGCTCTGCAAATAGCGACATAGTTACAACAAGAGTGGCAACCACTATCAATGATAAGGTAATAATTTTTTTCGACTTCATCTTACTTCTCCTTCTTGATTAGGTTTAATCAACTTTTGTCATATATAACATCCATATCATTTTGTTTTATTCCACAAAAATTTAATTATTTTAAGAACCCAATAAAAGTTGTTATATTTCTTTGAAGTCCTAAAACATCTATTTATACTTACTCACGAAGGACAAAGGACTATTGATAACTTAAAATTAAATACATTCAATAAAGTAAATAGTATCCATTAAGGACTACTTGTCGGCTGAGGAGGCGGTGTTTCTTTTGACTGGGGGATAGAGTAAAACGCTACCGCAATTAATATCCACCCAACATACATAGCCAGAAAACCCAGCCCAAACAATATAATACCCACAGCCCCCCAAAAAATAATATTCCCTGCCAGGTTAAAAAGATTTACCCCGGTATACTGTCCTAAAAGATCAAAACTCTGTTTGTAAAAATAAGAACCGAACACAAATATAATATAAAAGATTAGTATTGCAAAGATTATCCCGAATCCGAACATTGCCATACCTGCATCCTCTCTGCCTGAGGACTCGGATAACAACATCGCAGGAAGAAGAGAACCTAAACCTAATATTAAAGCAATAAATATCCCCACAAAACCCATTACCCAGCCAATAAGGAATTTGTTAAAAATATTTTTATCATTATAAATTTGAGAGAAATTGTACATGGATATTAATAACAAAATAATTCCTGCTATACTAAGCAAAAAGCCAATATATGGAATAGGCGTTAATAAAATAAACATAGTCCCTAATAAACCGAAATTTTTTTCTTTTCCATTATTGTTCATAATTTATCTCCTTTTTTAATTAGAGTTTATAATATTATACATAAAGGTTCCATATAAAGCAATAGAAATTTATATTGATTTGCTGTTTACAATATAATATGAAAGAAAAAAAATATAAGGAGTTTTCGTTTTGGAAGTTAAAGTTTATGAAATTACACCGTTTTTAGTAAATACTTATATTTTGATTGATAATGGGGAAGCTATTGTCATTGACCCCAGAGAATCAAATTTAAGACTGATTAAAGATTTAGAGAAATTGAATGTAAAAGCCGTGATAAATACCCATTGCCATATTGACCATTGTGGGGGTAATGCAAGTGTTTGCAGAGCAACATCAGCACCTTTATTGATGCATCCAGAAAATGAGGTTGTCCTGCAAACATTGGGACAACAGGCACTATTATTCGGTGTCCCTTTCCAGGCATCTCCTCCCCCTGATGATTATTTGCAAGAAGGAGACGAAATTAAAGTAGGCAATTTAACATTAAAGGTGTTATATACCCCGGGACATGCCCCGGGACATATCTCCCTTGCAGGAGATGGCTTTGTCTTTGTAGGGGATGTGCTATTCCAGGGTTCTATCGGTCGAACCGAAATTAAACAATTCATATAAAGGAAATGTTGACCCAAGGCAGATGAGGGATATTAACATTTATGGGTATGTTTCCTTTTTACAATTGATGTGTTCATTCTTATCAAGAGATTTTTTTAGATTTAGACATTTCAAAGATTATTTAATATTGATTTTGATATTGTTATATGTAATAATATTTATTGTGTTTGTAAATCTTTTTATTAATATTAACCCTTAATCATAGGAGGCGGTATTATGAGAAAATTAAGAAAAGGTTTTACTCTGATTGAGCTTCTCGTCGTTATTGCCATTATCGGCATCCTTGCGGCAATATTATTGCCTGCGTTGGCACGTGCTCGTGAAGCGGCACGTCGTTCCAGTTGTCAGAATAACTTAAAGCAATGGGGAATAGTATTTAAGATGTATTCAGGAGAATCCAAAGGAGAACGCTTTCCCCGAATTTTAGTAAGAGATGGTAACGAGGCGATATTTCGCGATTGCGATACAGCAAACCCAGCACTATCCACTTATGGTGGTTTATTTATTGCTATGGGTCCAGACCCAACAACGATTTATCCGGAATATCTTACCGACCCTGCTATTTGTTTTTGCCCTTCCGATGCACAAAGCACCATAAATGATGTAACAAATGATGAGACAGGCGAGAATACATTTGGCTGGCTCTGTACCGATGCGAACTATGGAGCGGCGGCAGTTGATGAAAGTTATGCATATATAGGTTGGGTTTTTGACCGTGCGGAGACAACAGACGCTCCTATTTCATTTCCTGCGTTACCGCCATTAATTCCCAATCCAATAACGGGACCTGGCCAATTGGTTCAGGCGGCGATAAGGGCATTGGTTCCTGTATATCAAAATCCTTCTACTTGGCCGAAGTACATAGATTCGGATATCCCTGTTGACCCTGGATATGGTAATGGAGGCGGTTCAACAGTATATCGGTTAAGAGAAGGTATCGAACGATTTCTAATAACTGATATTAACAATCCAGCGGCAACAGCCCAAGCACAAAGTTCCGTTTGGATTATGTTTGACCATGTTGCCACAGACCCAGCAGGGTTTAATCACATTCCTGGTGGTTCAAATGTTCTCTATTTAGACGGACATGTTGAGTTCATTCGTTATATTGCAGAAGATTTGAACAATCCGACAGGTGCCAGTACTCCTCCTGTAAATGCTGGTGTAGCACAAGTTATTGGAATTTTCTTCTAATATTTTATAGAGAAAAAGGTAAGAAGCAGGGGCTAAATAGTATTTGCCCTTGCTTCTTTTTTAATTGGTTTTTCTTTTCTTTCTTGTTTTAAATTGTTTTTATGCGAGTAAGACATTTTATTGTTTTTGTAATCATTTCTCGATATTTTTTATTATTCATGTCATTCTTGTTGGTCAATATTTTAAATTTTAATTATAGAAGGATTTTTTGTATATGGGTAAAAAGAATGAGCCATTAAAAATAGGTATAATTGGTTGTGGTGCAATTGCGCAGGAACGGCATTTACCTTACTGGCGAGAACTTGAAGAGGAAGGTCGAGTAATAATTGCGGGTTTGTGCGATACAATTATCGCCCGTTGCGAAAGTGAAGCAAAACTATGTAGGCAAGCGAAGGTATATTCTGACTATAAAGAGATGTTGAAAAAATGTTCTTTTGATATTATAGACGTTTGCACGCAAAATCGTCTTCACGCACCAATGACCATATCCGCATTACATGCAGGTGCTCATGTTCTTGTAGAAAAGCCTATCGCTATGAACACAGCCGAAGCGAAGAAGATGCTTGATGTTGCCAAAAAGAATAAGAGGAAGTTGATGGTTGCCCAGCATATGCGTTTTGAGGCAGGTGCAGAGAAGTTAAAGGAGGTTGTTGATAGAGGGGTTCTGGGAAATATTTATACGGCGGAGGCAAAATGGCTCCGCAGACGAGGTATTCCTGGCTGGGGCAAATTTCATATTGCAAAAGAGTCACGTGGCGGACCGTTAATCGATATTGGTGTCCATATGATAGATTTATGCTACTGGCTCATGGGCTGTCCGAAGCCTGTATCTGCCTCGGCGAAGGTATATCGTATGTTTGGAGACCGTCTGGATTTATTTAATGCTGATTGGGGTGTTCCTTATAATGTTAAAGAATTTGATGTGGAAGATTATGCAACTGGATTTGTAAGATTTGAAAATGGTGTGACAATGCAAATACGTTTCTCCTGGGCGGCAAATATTCCGGAAGAGGTTTATAATGTTACTGTGTTAGGTGATAAAGCAGGCTTAACAACACATCCTCCGGGCGTATATTCTGCAGACCATTCATCATTAACACGTTATACATGGGATTGGTTATCTCAGGAAGATGGGCATCGAAAAGAAATTCGACACTTTACCGAATGTGTAGAACAAGATAAGTCGGTTATTGTTCAGCCGGAGCAATCATTGAATGTGCAAAAAATTATAGATGCACTTTATGAATCATCAACGAAGAATAAAGAGGTAGTTATTCGATAACTATTTTTTGAACTTTCACCTTTATCATAAGTATTATAAAATTTCAGATTTCAACATATAAAAGGAGTAAAAATTATGGCTACATCTAAAAAAGTGGTATATCTTGTTAATAATGGCGATTTTCGGGATGCGGCATGTCGCGTCGGCTGGCAAATGCAGGAAAAAACGTTAGGCTTGTTGCAGAAATCCCTAAAAAAATTAGGGTATCAAACTAAAGTTTTGCCAGGTTATGATACAAAGAAGAAACATGGCTTTATTACGAGGCAATGTGAAGGGATACACGTATTTTCTCAAATTGAGCCTGATGCTCCTGTTATTGTTGTGCTCAATATCTGGGCATACGCTCATCACGTTGCTGGTCCGTTAGCAACGCATCGTGGTCCTATATTATTATTGGCGAATTTTGATGGGACATGGCCAGGGCTTGTTGCTTTGTTAAATCATTCTGCTTCTTTAGACCGATTAAATATTCCACATTCAAGATTGTGGAGTGAGACTTTCTCTGATGACCCTGTATTCATGAAGAAATTAAAGGATTGGTTGGATACAGGAAAAGTTGTTCATGATTTAAGTCATCTAACGAATGCAGAAAAGTTAAGTATTCCCCCATCTGCAGAACAGTTTGGTAAGAAATTGGCTGAGGATATATTACGTCAACGGCGAATTATGGGACAGTTTGACCCTGGCTGTATGGGCATGCTCAATGCAGTAATGGACCCTGCCAAATTAGGTGCGGTTGGCATGCCTATTGAGTATTTAAACCAATCTGATTTGTTGGCAGAAATGAATCTTGTATCGGATGAAGAAGCACAAAAGCACTTAGACTGGCTTGTTAAAAAAGGTGCTTGGTTTGATTGGGGCACAAATAAATTTACAGACCTTGTATATGACCAGGTACTTTCGCAAATGAAAATGTATAGTGCGGTAGCGCGTATGGTTGCGAGGTATGGATTAAGTGCTGTGGGTGTGCCATATCAGTATGGTTTGGTACGTTGTTGTCCTGCATCTGACTTAGTTGAGGGTATGCTTAATAATTCAGACCGTCCTCCTGTTCGTGACCCAGAAACGAAACAAATTATTTTTGATGGTAAACCTATTGTTCACTTCAATGAAGGGGATATTGGTGCTGGAGTTCCTCAACTCTTACTATGTGAAATTTATTCACGCAAAAAGATGCCACCTGAAACAACTCTTCATGATGTTCGTTGGGGACGTGAATTTGAAGGTAAATTCCTTTGGATATTCCTTATTTCAGGTGGAGCACCTCCAGCCCACTTTGGTGGCTGGAAAAATACCAAGGTATACCGCCAACCACCAATGTACTTCCCACTTGGAGGTGGAACATGTTCAGGGGTATCAAAACCAGGAGTTATTACCTGGGCAAGATGTTATGAGGCTTATGGTAAATTAGGTATGGACTGTGGACTGGGAGAAGTTGTCGAGGTTCCCGAAGAAGAGTTACAAGACCGTCTAAAAAGAACTACGCCAGAATGGCCAATTGCTAATGTTCATATTCCAGGGTATGACCGAGACCAATTAATGTCTTCACATATGTCAAATCATATTGTAATCGGATACGGTGATGTATTGGCGGAACTTGTGGCTACCTGTCGTGCGTTAGGTATTCCTACACGTGTTGCTGGTGAAGCCCGAAAGAGATTTCTAAAATAATTATAGAAATAAAGCGTATTTTTGAATAGAAATAATTAGATACTGAACATTCTCAGGGGCAATTTGTAAGTTGCCCCTAAATTACTTTTCCGTGGCTATCATATTTGTTTAGAGGATTGATATGTAAATTTGATATTGTATCTATACAAAACAAAATTTATCAGTAGTAAATTAAGAACAAGGAAAAGGGTAATATGACCAAGAATAGTATGTTTATTATGTTCGCAACTGTAGCCATAATCGCACAGATGCTATGTGTTGTATCCTATGGTGTAGAAGCAACTATTGCCAAGGATAGGATGCTTATTGTTAATGGGCAAAGAACCTTCATTTTGGGACTGTATAGCCCAAAGACCGATGACCCTAATGAATTACAAATGGTAGCAGACGCTGGGTTTAATTTGATTTCAATCAGTCCCAGTGAGGAACAACTGAATGTTGCTAAAGCACATAATTTGATGGCATGGGCAAATATCCATTCTGCAATTGCTTCTTCGGATGCGGAAACACGAAAACAGGAACTTATGAAATTGATAAATCTGTGTTCAGGGCATCCTTCCTTTTTTGTCTGGGAGATGCCTGATGAAGCATTATGGAACATATACCTTCGCAATAATGAGGCAAAACGGTATAAAGAACCGCAGGCAATACGGGAGAAATTAACGCAAATTACAGATGAAAAACTGAAAGAAGACTTAACTGCTAAATTACAGAAAGCAATAGAATTCTACAGTAAGGGTTTATGGGCAGAAGGGGAAGGAATTGTAGAGCAAATTTGGCAGAGGCTTGGTGAAACTTCACCTTTTGCAAATTATTCTATGGCAGATATAGAGAGATTTAAGGCGGATGAATTAGAAAAACTTCATCAAGCCTATCAAATTATCAAAGAAGTAGACCCGAAGCATCCAGTATGGGCAAATCATGCTCCGCGTAATTCGATGGAAAGTCTGCGTAAATTTAGTGCCTGTGCTGATATTGT
This sequence comes from Candidatus Hydrogenedens sp., assembly GCA_035361075.1. Classification (NCBI taxonomy): domain Bacteria; kingdom Pseudomonadati; phylum Candidatus Hydrogenedentota; class Candidatus Hydrogenedentia; order Candidatus Hydrogenedentales; family Candidatus Hydrogenedentaceae; genus Candidatus Hydrogenedens; species Candidatus Hydrogenedens sp. The sequence continues at coordinate 9,277 of DAOSBX010000054.1, forward strand.
TGGTTGTGATATTTATCCTGTGCCAATGCATCCTAAACTACGGCATTCTGACTTGATGGACCAAACGATGGCATCTGTGGGTGCCTATACCCGCCGAATGCAGGAAATAGACCCACAAAAACCTGTGTGGATGGTGATTCAAGGATTTGATTGGGGAATGTTGCAGGGGGATGTATATGAACGGAGTGGTAGTGAACAGAAAGGATTTCGGCCACCGACACTTAATGAAATTCGTTTTATGGGTTTTGATTGTATTGTCAATGGGGCTCGTGGTATTTTGTTTTGGGGAACGCATTATGTTCCCCGAGATATGCAACTATGGTCTGACTTGTTAACATTTGCGAAAGAAATTAAATCTCTCCAACCAGTCCTTTCCGCAGAAGACGCCTCGCAACCTGTGAGTATAACGCAGGATGAGATATTTGGCTCGGGGGATCGTGGTGTTCTTGCACTGGTAAAGATTTATCAGCAACACCCATGGATTTTACTTGTTAATGAATGGCATGAATGTGGGATTCGTTATCATTTGAGTTCTCCCTACTTATCCTCAGGTCAAAAATATCGTGAGTATTACACACAAATAGAAGTTGAGGTGAAAGATAATACCTTGACATACGGTATTGAGCCTCATAATGTTCAGGTTTGGCAACCTGTGGAATAGGATGGGTCGGACACGTCGGACAAGTCGGACGAGTTGGACACGTCAGACGAGTCGGACAGGGAAAAGGCTATTTTTGGGTGATTTTTCCGTCAGGGGTTTGGTATTTGTGTCCTTGCTGGAGGCATTGGGTTCGTGCACGGTAAAAGGAGTCCTGAATAGCGGATAGGGATTTGGGTGGATAATTGTTGGCTTTGACAATACCTTCGTAAAGAGCCCAGCGGTCGCTGTTTTCTCCCATTACAACCAGAGCATTTTTATCTCGCTGTTGCCGTGTTGTGCTTTTTTTGTAGGAACTATTTCGCTGAATCGCAATAAGTCCGCTATTTTGTTCATAAACAAAGCCTTTATCAAGAAGGTCTTTTATTAATTCATGACGAACTGCACGGGTACGGATTGCCTGTTTTATTTGAGGTGTATCTAAATTTATCCCGAGATTTGATACATCTGGTTCACGTTCGCCAGCCCAGATTTTTTCTTCGATGTATTGTGCGGTTTTTAAAAGGTCTTCTTGAGGTAATGACGTATAGTCTGGTTTTACTCGTATAAATGAGTGAACTAATGTTCCACAGGATGTAAAGGCTATCAATGAAATGACACCGATTATGGTATAGATAAAAAATATAAATTTACCTTTCATTTTTTTATTCCTCTGTTTGGTTTAGGGTTACATTTTTTGGTGCAATGACCTTATTTTTACCTTCCCGTTTAGCACGGTAAAGGCATTGGTCAGCTATACGCAATAAATCTTCAACAGATAATACTTCATTCTGAACAACCTCTGCCACACCGCCACTTATTGTAATATTTATCTTCTTCCCCATATGTTCAAATGGTTTTTCTTCAATAATCTTTCTTATTCGTTCTGCCTGAATGTATGCACCATCTAATGTTGTCTGTGGCATGATGATAATGAACTCTTCACCACCGTATCTTGCGACAATATCTGTTCGACGGACTGCTTGTTGAATACGTAGGGCTATTTCTTTTAGAACTGCGTCGCCGAAAAGATGCCCGTAGTTATCGTTACACTTTTTAAAATCATCAATATCAAACAAAGCACATGATAAAGGTAGATTGTAACGTAAGCTACGAAGGACTTCCTCCTCTAGCCGCTCTCTAAAATAGCGGTGGTTATAGATACCTGTAAGTCCATCTGTAATAGCTAATTGTTCCAGCTTTTTATTGGCTTCTTGCACTGTTTCAAATAACTGTGCCTTTTCAAGAGCATTTGCGGCAGCATTGGTTACTATCTCAAAGAAATTTATTTCCTGTAATGAAAAGGTTGCTTCGCGTCGCACTGCACGTAATAATAGGGAGCCTACTTCTGGGTCATATAGAATAATAGGAATAACCAAGATTGAATTAATACCTTTTTTTATAAGAGATTCGAGGCATGGTTGTGTTATTGGGTCTTGTTTGACGTTATTAATAACAACTTTATCACCAATAGATAGGGCTTTTCGTATTTCAGGGTATTTGATTAAAGGAACAGTAATATCATATAAATTTGCATCATCATGTGAAGCAAGGACATGTACGACATCTTCTTGCCCCCATACGCGGACTATGGAACAACGGTCTGAAGGGACGACATGCGATATTTGTTCGACAAAGACATATAGCACGTCACGGGCATGTTTTTTCGATGAGATGGCTTTCAGAATTTCTAACACGGTCGCTAATTCATTCTTATCTAATTCAATTGAGGATTCATGCCCTACTATCATGTTTGAATGAAAAGACATAATTCGTGTTGTAATTTCTATAATTTGTTCCAAATGCTCTTTTGAAGGAGTATATTCAGCCAATAACGTAGGTGTGAATAATTGGAGCAGGTGACGGATGTATTGATGATGGTATGACCATGCTCCGTCAAAGTTACTATGATTATTAGTGTTTTTTATGTTTGTAATCGTTCCGAGAAAGGCTAACGCAATCATAGGAGATACCAGAATCAAAATACGGTCTGCTGGTTGAAAAAAAGGAGGGGGGACATGATATTCAACGGGGATATCCCAATTAGATGGTACGTTTCCAAATGTAATAATTTTTGTTATATTTGGAAATATTTTTTCGATTTCTGTTAGTTGCATCATAGTCTCAGAATCACCAATTACAATAAGATTTTCTATCTTACTGTGGGATATATTTCGTATTGCTTCGTCACAAAGACTGTAATACAATCCTGCATCATTAATTGAAATTAATGCTTTATGTGTAGGTTGGATTTGATTGAAACCAGCGGAATGAATTTTTTCTTTAAGGGTTTGCTTGTTATTATTGTTATTTTCCACCAATGACATTATTCTTGCCTTTACAGTGAAGTGCTATTGAAAATATTTATTAAGGGGTTTTTATTTCTGTTTTTGTTTCTGTATCCTGTTTTTTTTCTGGGGTTGTTTCAGAAATACCTACATCAATCTTTTCGATGGGGAATATATCTTCGTAATTAACAACTTCTTTTATGAATACTGGTGTAGAGCGGACTATTAGATCATAAATTTCTTCTACTTCTTCTGGATAGAAACGAACACATCCATTTGATGAATATGTTCCGACGGTTTCTGGTGCAATTGTCCCATGAAGTCCCAAATCTGTTGGCAAGCCTGGCTCAGATGGAACTAATGGCATCCAACGTGTTCCCAATTCATTTCGGGGGTCTCCAGCAGGGATAGGTCCTTCACCAGGTTTAAACCACGTTGGATTTTTCTGTTTATTCCCTATTTTGTAACTGCCTAATGCGGTTTCATGGCCTGGTTTTCCTAACCCGACTTTGTATCGTTTGAAGATTCCTTGGTCATCTACTAAAAAGGCACGACATTTAGAACGTTCCACGAAAAGTCTAAAATCTTTGGGGGTATACTTTAAGGTTTGATTGGGACGAAGAACAGCATTTTCTTCCAATTGGTTAGCACGACAAAGCATTCCTACTGGCGTGTTTAGTTTAGTACCGATAGTAATGATTGTATCTCCTTTCTGGACGGTATAAACTCTACTTTCTGGTGTCGGTATATTTGAAAAAATAAGTTCAACATTTAATTTTCCTAATAAATCCAGTGCCTCATTCCAAATATCTGAATCCCATGGTGCATCAGCAACTGCTAACTGTGCATAATCACGTGCTTTAATTTTATTATTTTCCTTTTCTTCTAAACGTGCTAATCCATAATAACCATAAACTCGATTTCCTTTTGAAAAGCGGTCAATAATGGTCTGGTATGTAGAACGAGCAATGTCCTTTTTGTTGATGTCTTCTGCAGTAAGGGCATACTGATATAGAAGGTAAGGATATTGCATACTACCTGTGCATTTTTGTTGTGCCTCTTCTGCAACGGAAAAGGCATCATTCATATTACCCGCTTTTTTTTCAACATTTATGAGCATCAGACACGCTTGTGTCAGATTTTCAGTATTTTTTTCCTTCTTTATGTATTTTTTTAGTTCAGTACGGAGTTCATCATATTTGGATTCATCCCAAAGTTTTTTAAAGTATTCAAATGGGTTCTCATTTGTTTTTTCTGAGGTAGGAAGGATTTTTTCAACTATATTTTTGTTTTTCATAAATTCGGGAGACCAATATATAAGTCTGTATACACCATAAACAGCAATAAGCATTAATATTACCGCTATGAAGATACGGAGTAACGTTCTGTCTGATTTCTTTTTTGAGGAAAAGTATTGTTTTGGCATAGTTTAATCAGATTCTCGATTCTGTTGCTCGTGTTAAATCTAATAATAGTTCAGTCATAGATTGATATCGATTTTCAATTTTTCGACGTAGTGATTTTAAGATAATCCTATCTAAAGCAGGTGTTATCTGCGGATTATGAGATGATGGAGGAACAAATTTATAGTTTGGGTCTATTAATTGTCGTGTAACTATTTTTGCATCATTTCCTTCGCACGGATGTTTTCCTGAAAAGAGTTCATACATTGTAATTCCGAATGAAAAGATATCGGAACGTAGGTCTAAATTCTTTTTTAGTATCTGTTCGGGAGACATGTAAAGACGTGTCCCACCAGTTTCTTTCATAAGCCAACCACGCCATGTTGCATTTGTTTTGGATAGACCAAAATCCACAATTTTTACCTGTTTACCATCTTTTGAGAATAGGAAATTTGCAGGTTTTACATCCCTATGAACGATTCCATGCTGATGCAAGTAATCAAGTCCGTGACATAGTTTTATACAAATATCAATCATTTGGCGTATGTTCAAATCACGTTCTATAATATGTTTTTTTAGGTTGTACCCGTCAATATATTCCATAACAATACACCGACGGAGCCGTCCCATTATGTCAATAGCCTCATGGATATTTTTATCCATTTTAATAATATTTGGATGGTTTAATGATGCGGCAATCATTACTTCCCTGCCGAGGAAATCTTGTTTGCGTCGTTTTGGGTCTTCATCAAAACGTGGGTCAAGCACTTTAACAGCAACGGTAAGGTCTTTTGAACGGTCTATCGCTTTGTATACCGTTCCCATACCACCGCTACCAATTGGTGCAATGATTTCATACGGTCCAACTTGCTTAATCTCAAGTTCGACTTTATTAGGGTCGTCAAAGTCTGATTTAGTTATAGGTTGAGAATCTTCATCTTTTTTGCGTTTAAATATCCAGAACATAGCCCCTCTTCGGCTGAGTATTCATCCTTAATATATTTTTTCATTTGCCAGTTATATATTAATAATACCATAAATTATATAGAAAATAATAAATTATATTCAGGGAGTTTTCCACTGATTAACACTGGCAGAAGGTACTGGTATCTCATTTAATATTTCCTTTATAACGGATGAGATAGTTACTTTTCGGAGTCTGCTTTCTGGATTGAGTATTAACCGATGTTCCAACACAGGAGATATCAATGCCTTCACATCATCAGGGATGACATATCCTCTACCTAATACTGCAGCATATCCCTGACAGCAACGAAACAGCATCAATGAAGCACGTGGGCTTGCTCCTAAAAGTACATGAGCATGGTCCCGTGTTCGAGCGATAACTCGTAACATATATTCGCGAACTTTAGGATGTACAAAAATTTCACGGACTTTCATCTGCATTTGTACAATGGTTTGAGGGTCTGTTACGGGCTTTAGGTTTTCAATTGGATGTGATAATCTCAACCGCTCTAACATGTCTAATTCTGCCATTATTCCTGGATATCCCATGGATAAACGTATCATAAAGCGGTCTAATTGTGCCTCTGGCAACGGAAACGTGCCTTCATGTTCAACAGGATTTTGAGTTGCAAATACAATAAACGGCTGATTCAAAATATATGTTTTTCCATCAACAGAAACTTGCCCTTCTGCCATGGCTTCTAAAAGAGCAGATTGTGTTCTCGGTGTGGCACGGTTAATTTCATCAGCGACAACAACGTGGCTGAAAATAGGTCCTTGTCGAAACTCAAAACTTTGTGTTTTTTGATTGAAGATAGAAACACCAGTAACATCGGTGGGTAAAAGGTCAGGGGTACATTGAATCCGTGTGTAGGTACATCCACTGGAAATGGCTAATGCTCTGGCTAACATTGTTTTTGCCACACCTGGAACGTCTTCAAGTAAGACATGTCCACCAGAAAGAAACGCTGACAAAGCAATTCGTATGACCTGTCCTTTATCAAGAATTACAGTCTCTATGTTCTGGACGAGTTCTTTGACTATTTCCCGAAATTGTCCTGCCATAAAGTCATCACCTTTGAAATTGGTACATTTAATGTTATTATATATTATGAGGAGTAAAAAGAATAATTGGGGATTAAAATTATGAACAGAATAAAAAATAAAATGTTGTTATTATTAATCTTCTTAATCGAAATATATTTTTATTCGCTCTGTCTGTCTGCTGATGTTCTGGTCACGCCTACAAAGACATACACAGATGTTTTTATTATTGAAGGTGATAATTTGCTATATATTTTAAATCCTAATGATGGAACTATCAACAGTATACAGAAGAAAGCAATTGCAGAAAATTCTATATTTTATGATGAGCCTGAAAAACGTTCAGAATTAAAAACAAAATGGGATAAACAACATTCATCTGAGGCTAAAAACACCTACACATCAATTAACACTTTACAAAAAGTAGAAATGAGTGCACCATTATTGCATACATATAATAGTGCTACAAAAGAAATAAATAGTTCCTCCCCAATTCTATTGAGACTTAAAGGGAATACATATCAAAATAATCAACAAAGAATAAATTATTATCCTCAAGAACAACGTGCAGACATTCTGCACAGACAACAGCAATTACCCCTTACAAAAAGTTATTATTCTCTATATATGCCAGAAAATAGAGGTTATGACAGCAGTAGGAAAATTGTTTTAAGGAATCCATCCGTGTCCCCTAACACGTACTATACAGGTTCAGGGATTCCAAATTATGGGGCAAATCGTTTTTCTGGCGGAATGGGAGGTATGAGAGGTTATCCTATGGCTTATCCTTCTGGTGGATATGATGTTACTATTATCAGCAATATATCTGACCTTTTTTCTACTATTGATGACCGACTTGTAGGAGAATTTCCATCAGTAAGGATACGTATTATAAATAGATAAAGTAAATAAAAATTATTATTTTGGAGTGTTAGATGTGGTCAGACAAATTAGACATGTTGGACACGTCGGGTAGAGTAAACAAAACTAACTTTGAGTTTTAGGTATGCAGGATAGGTATAAAGTACCAAAAAATGAGATAATAAGCGGAATGTGTATCATTAAATAAAAGCAGGAAATAAATATGACATTTTTAGATATCGTCAAAGGTTCAAAGGAAGTATTGTGTTGTCCATTTGCAAGTTTTCCTGGCACTTCATTAACAAAATCCACAGTGAAAGAGAACCTGAATAACGGGATACTACAAGCAGAAACTATTATTGCCTTGCAGAAAGTGTGCGATTTTGATATTGTTTTTCCGATGATGGATTTAACTGTAGAAGCGGAGGCATTTGGGGCGAATATCAACTGGGATATTGATGAACTACCTGCTATCACGGGAAAAATAATCGCTGACGCAAACGATGTAAAATTTTTACCAATACCTGAAATTGGGGAAGGTAATAGATTAGGCATTTTCGTTGAGGCATGTAGAAAATTGAAAATGGAATTTCCTAATAAATGGGTTTGGGGATATATCCTTGGACCCTTTTCGGTAGCAGGTCGTTTGATGGGGATGACAGAGATTTCCATTGCAATAAAATTAGAACCTGAACTCGTTCATCATGTATTAGAAAAGGTACATGGCTTGTTGGAACAATATGCATCAGCATTACTTATTACAGGAATTGATGGTTTGGTTATATTAGAACCTGCATCGGGAATGTTAGATGAAAATGATGCTAATGAGTTTTCTAATAATTATATTAAGAGAATTGTAAATGTAATTAAAGATAAGGGGAAAATCCCTGTTTTGCATAATTGTGGGAGAGTTTTACATCTTGTTGAAAGTCTTTGTGCGACGGAAGTGGAAGTACTCCACGTAGGTTCAGTAACAGAACCTTATGATATTTATCCACGTGTCCCTGAGAATGTTGTTTTGATGGGAAATTTAAATCCAACAGAAACATTTCTACAGGGAGCACCAGAAAAAGTTAGAGAAAACACTATAGCGTTACTCAAAAAAATGTTGGGATATGAACGGTTCGTAATATCATCCGGTTGTGATATTCCACCAGGGACACCTATAGAAAATTTGATAGCGTTTAAAGATGCGGTAATTTCGTTAAAGCAAATCGCTAATAGTGAGTGCAACAAGGAAACATAATATGACACACATTGGTTGGATACGGTTGGGATTGATATTTGTCTTTATATTTTCTCCATTTCTATTATTTGCCCAATCAGATGATGTGGAAATGAAAGATTGGATTGACGCTTCACTATATCGGGATATGAATATTGTTATCCCAGTAAATGCTTCTCCTATTCTCCAACATTCTGCTGAGGTTTTCAAAAAATATTGGGAATTGTGCACATATAGACCTATTAGTATCTCTAATACAAATCAAGGGCTATTAAATATCTGGTTGGGTCCAGAACTATGCACACAAGAATTGATACACTCGGAAGAATTGGAGGACCTGGGTGAAGAAGGGTTTATCATACGAACTTACACACCCACAAGGAAATATGCCCAAAAAGGTGTGGCAAAACAATTGCTAATCTGTGGAAAGACAGATTTAGGGACACTCCATGGCGTTTATACCTTCTTTGAACGTTATTTGAATGTAGCATGGTTATCTTCATCTTACACACACACACCACCTTTAGGTTATCGCCTTAAAGAGATAGATTATAAATTTTCACCACATTTTGAATATCGCTTTTTTCTTTCTGACCTGCCTGAATTTAAGATGGATGGTGATAGGAAGGAGGGGTTGCATTTATCGTTGTCAATACCTGAAAAAGACCTTGTACCAATACCCATTTATAAATGCTTGCAAATTAATGAAGGTACATCTAATACAAAAGAACTCGAAGTGAAACTATCTAACAAAGGCAATCCTGTATGTTTCACCTCCGAAACAATAAAACGCACCTTTCTAAACTTTATTAAGAGGCAAATTGATTCATATCCTGAACGTAAATTTTGGATGATTGATACTGGTGATATAGATAACGTTTGTTCGTGTAAGAATTGTCAGGAGTTGGTTAATAACACTGGTGCGATTATCAGTCCTTTGTTAAAAATGTTGAATGATGTCGTTGAAGAAATTGAAAAACTTTATTCGGAAAGAGATCTTAGATTTTGTCTATCTTTGAGGAATTCCTTACGTAAAGCTCCGCAAAATATGCAAGTTCACCAAAAAATATTTCTTGCTTTATCTACGGATACTTGTGATGTGGCGAATTCATTAGATAACCCTACTTCTACTACAAATGCCTGTTTTCTCGATGATCTGAAAGCATGGTCTAATATAACACCTAATATTCTTATACAATATTATGTAGGGGCTAATTATTATTGTGGGTTATTTCATCAAGCAGAGTTGTTTAATTTCCAAAAAAATATCCAATTATTTGACCATTATCAAGTTCGTGGGATTATTATTTGCACCCCATCACAGAAGGTATTTCCATTTACTGAATTTGGTGCCCTTAAATCATATATTTTAGCAAGGTTGATATGGGATCCCGATTTAATTATAGAGGAGGAGATAAATCGGTTTTTAAGTATATATTATGGTTCGGCAGGTACCAAGTTTGCAGAGTTTTTAAATTATCAGAAGGAGTTTGTTAAGAAAAATAATGTTAGGTGTAGCATTTATCAAAGAGTCCCTTGGTGGAATGCAGATTATACTACATTTGCAGAAAAAATAATTCAACAAACAATGAATATGACCTTTTATAGTGAGGAGGTTTATAATCGTGTTTTACAAACTACCATGCCTCTTTATTATTCATCCTTAATTTGCCCACCAGAAATTCAAATTCAAGAAGACAAAATTATAGAAAACCGAGTTAATACAGCACAGAAAGAATCTTTTTGGAAGAATATAGATAAGATAGAAGCCTCTTTGCAGAAAGGGTTTTTTGTTTCATATCGCGAGATTGTTCCCAAATGGATTTGTTCCGATACAACATCTAATCGTTCTTCATCATTCCGCAGGTGTTCTTTAGATAATGAATTTTATACGTTATGGATTGTTCCCGAAAACAGAGGGGCAATTATACGTATGCAAGATAAATCATCAGGGATAGAATATCTCTCTGCCTTCCAGAAAGGGCTTAATCCATATTTTCTATGGAATGAATATAAGGACATATCAGATTTTAGATGTGGAATACCTTTTGATGGTAAATGCCTTTTGAAAGAATCGGAAAGTAATAAAATTACAATTGAAAAAGACATTGGGGAAGGTGTGTTATTACAACGGAAAATAACATTGGGAGATAATCGAGATATTATTTTTGAGTATACCTGTGATAATCAAAACACCAAAGAAGAAATAGTCTCATTTTATATTATCCCACGATTTACGTTAGATAGAGACGACAAAATGATAGAAATATGGGGTAACCATAACCAGAGATGGGAAAGGGTAAAACAAATAGATCTTGCATATCAACCGTTTGCTTATACACTACAAAATATTATTCAAGAAGACACTACTGGTATAGGAATATACTTTTGCGATAAAGGAGCATTTCTCCAGTTGGAATTGCAACAGTTGTC
>DAOSBX010000055.1:0-1873 GCA_035361075.1 Candidatus Hydrogenedens sp.
TCTCATCCAAGTCAACTGTAACATTCTTTGTTACCACAGTAGGTGGTAAGTTATCCTCAACCGTTACGGTCGCCAGACAGGTATCCTGCAAGTTCGCTCCATCCGTCACTGTCAACAACACCTGATTCTGTCCAATATTAGCACAGGTATATGTTGTTGGCGGAATGCTGAAGCTCAATGGACCGCAGTTATCCGTGCTACCACCATCCAATTCGCTTGCGGTAAGTGTGTATTGTCCTGAAGAATTCAGATAGACCGTAATATTCGCACATACCGCCGTAGGATTGGTTACATCATTTACCGTTATCGTAGAATTGCATGTGCCTTGAGAGCCTGCATAGTCAATCACCGTTACTGTCCTCTGTGTGCTCGGTATTCCCTCACAATTGAAGCTTACATTTTCCTGACCATCTACCACTATTTTCCAGATGCCACCGGGCACTGTGCTATTTGCGATGTCCAGTAACGAATTTGCAGGTATGGTCTGATTACCAGTCTCGTCTAAATCAATGGATATATTCTTGCAAACCAGGTTCATAGGTTGTTTCACCAATTCATAAGCACCGCGGTCAGACGCAGAATCTTGCGGTCTCGACACACCCTGTATGTCATAATTCGGGCTCGTCAACGAAGAAGCATCAACAAATGGCGAGGCATTTGTCAACTTAAATGTCGGAGGAGCAAACAACGGGTCAAACTGTGGGTTAACTGTCTGTGAGGTATCACTTTCGAGTATCTGTAAGCCGGCACACGATGGATTCGAAGCCGGACAGAAGGTCTCTATACAACCCGGCACATTCTGCCAGAAGATACTGCTATGCACCTGACCTGTGCCAGCAGTATTGTAGTTGAATATAGCGGAACTGGTTAAGCCATACAAACCACCTGGGGTATTATCAACTGTATTACCTACAAATGTGCAGAATTTAATTGTCGGGTCTGCTCCGTTATTGAATATAGCACCGCCACCACGCATCGGGTTACCAGCAGTATCACTCAAACGATTCGCACGGTTATTGTAGAACACGCAGTTGATTATCGTCGCATTGGCAGAACTACCGCCAGAAGATTCATTCGAAATCGCACCACCAGATACCGCAGAAATATTGTCATAGAATGTGCAGTTCGCAATTACCGGTTGTGATATCCAGTTATACAAGCCCGCACCACGCCATGTATGGTAGTCGCCTACTACGCCACTGGCACGACCGCCACGGACATCAAAGCCATCTAACCGCACATTGACCGACGGCGTACTGGCTTTACCGACTACAACGACATGATATGCTGGCGCACCGCCACGGGATGCAGAACCGTCTATAATAGTTATTGAATTTCTGACAGCACGCTGTGCACGAATCTGCTCCTTTTGTCCCATGTAACCTTCAAATCCGCCATATACCTGTACATTATCCTTAAGCACCAACGAACCTTCTACTGGATAATCACCCCAATCCTCAGTTCTTAATTCGTTATACACATATCCACCGCCATTTGGACCGCCTGCGACCCAGACTTCACCCGCTCCGTCTGCCGCAGCCGCATCTATTCCTTCTTGAATCGTCGCAAATGCAGTCTCCCAGGTCAAACCGTCCGCAACACCGCCCGGTCTCGGTGCCATCTTATCTACACGATACACCGACCCTGTCGGCAAGCCAACACCTAAATATACCTCTGCGGTGTATACATACGAACCATAAGTTGCGGATGTAATCTTGCACCGATACCAGCCGGTATCCGTCGGTTGAGCATTGTTAATTACCAACTGCACCGGTCCCGGACCATTGATAACTGGTCCAATAGCAACTCTGCCTTTCTCCCACTGGAACCGTAAGTCCGCACCACCACCCGGCGAAATATCGCCATCGCAGGT
>DAOSBX010000055.1:1973-17994 GCA_035361075.1 Candidatus Hydrogenedens sp.
TCTACCGTATTGGAATATATAGAAGCCTTAGAATACGGGTCCGCAATCAGGCAACGGAAATACCTGGAGCCAATCCAGTCCACCGGGTTAATTACTAGCACACGCACATTCCCACCACTCACCGGCGTAGTCACATTACCCGGGTCGCTACCATAATACCATTGATAATTGAACCGTGGCGTAGAAGGCGGTAAATTATTCGGTGTCCAGATAGAGCCATCACCGTTATCCACTGCCACGCTTAATGTCCAGCTATCCTGGCCCCAGGTCAACGGCGGACTGGTGCGACCAACCGGCTGGGTCTCTAACCACAATGTCGCCGGGAAAATGTCTTCACGCAATGCCCATTCCGCAACACCCTGGGCTATAGTCGCATAAACATTGCTCGAATTGAATGTATCCGAATAGGTCAGGAAGTTCGTTCTGCCATCCGCGTTCAAATTACCTGTACTGGGTGCTACCGCTAAGCGTGCGGTCTGTGGCTGGAACTGGCTCGCCACAACATTGTCATTCGCAAATTTTCGAATTGATTTGCATACATCAGAATCCTTCACAGTCACACGTACATTAATAGTTCCAACACCGGGAACCTCAACAGGCACTGTGAAGTCCACCGTCGCCGTATTCCCCCACGGATGGCAAACCATTTTTGACTCTGGCTCCGGTGCATATAATTCCGGATGTGCATTGAAATCCCAGTTCTCCGGTCCAGCAGATATCAACTGGTCAATAAATTTCTTATCATTCAATCCTTTCGTCATATTCCGAATAATATCATCCAACAAATCGTTAATAACGATTTGAATCATCTTACCGTAGAAGGAATACCAGTAATCCATCGCCTTCTGGTCGCCCAGGGTCATATACGCAGCGGTCATATTGATTAATGCATCATCCAATCTTGGGTCCGCATCCTCTGCTAAAGGTCCACCTCTATCACTCGTTAAAAACGAAGGCACATCAAATTCAACCGTATATTTAAGAGCGCAAAAAAGTAATGCTTCAATTGTGATTTCCATATGTGTATTTGTTGTAACATCAACCGTTATATTATTCGGACAACCCACTAAAGTTGCACGAATCCGAACACCTTGTATAGTGAGTTCTGAAGTGCGTGCACGATTGATATTGTTCTGGAAAGCAGTGCGGATAGCAGTAACGGTTCCAGAGGGTAAGTTTGTGTTTCTGTTCGGGTCGAGCACTGCATCAAGCAATGCAAAATACCGCGAATCCACTAACTTAAATCCACTGCCCTTTGGCGTATAGGACCAAGCACCACCTGTACCAATGTTCGTTGTTCCGTGGTCGCTCCTGTTATCTGAGCCATCCCAGTAGGGACCATCCTGACCTGTAACAGTTCGCCAGTATGCGCTGTTAGCACCGTTACAGTCCTGTGTCCATTGCGGACACAAGCCCAACGACACAAGCATGTCGTCTATGATATTATCCATTTCACTTGCCATTTGTTCTAAACTGCTCCAATACTCCGTCCCGTTGTAATACATGTACGGGTGCGCCTGTGCCGGCATGCTTACAAACATAAAAACAAATAACACCAGCACACACAAGGTTTGGACAAATAATTTTTTACTCACGGCTTGAATCCTTCTCATTAAAGGTTGTTATTTTATGATTAACTTTTAATAAAAACACATACGTTTTATTTATAAAATGCTTCGAACCAATGCATTTTATATCATAACTATAATTTTTTTTAGTCACCCATTGCAAATAATTCACTTTTTTCCTTTACATAACTACGTATTCAATTTTCCTACAGCCTTTCAGCCACATATATATAATACCTTATTAATATTAAAAAGTCAAGTAAAATTTTAAAAATTATAAACCAAAAATTTAAAATGAATTTCATTTGAAATTATTGTTTTTCACCTACGAATATCCATTATTTGTGTATTGTTATTCAAATAACACTACCTAAATCATGGCACCTTCCCCATTCACAAACAAACGCACAAAATTTTTTTAATTCACTCTCTTCTTTTCTTCACATCTAAACCAAACCAAATATTCCCTTCATGGAGAGGGGTAAGTCTGCCTGTATGTAAATTTTCAGGATGTGTATGGAAATGAACTATTTTTTATGTATGGATAGGGAGTTAGGAATTCCTATTTATACATTTCAAATTCTGGGAAGAAATTCTATATAATATATGCTTAAACATTTTAAAGGGTATAGCAATGTCAGAACAAATCTTAGAACAACTGGTAAGTATGAGTCATTTTTTAGGACAGCCTGAGCATCATTTTGCGATATTAGGTGAGGGCAATACTTCGGCGAGGCTTGATGATTCTCATTTTTATATAAAGGCGTCTGGCACGACATTACAGACGATACGTAGTAGTGATTTTCTTTGCGTCCGCATGGAGCCTGTATTGTCTCTGCTTGATAATCTATCTGCGACGGATGAGGATGTGCTACAAACATTGCAATCGTCAAAAACGAATGTAGAGGATAAACGGATGCCATCGGTGGAGACGATATTGCATGCGGTTTTGTATCAATATCCGCAATATATGTTTATTGGGCATACGCATCCTATTTTTGTTAATTCTATTTTATGTTCGCAGAAAGCGGAGGAGTATATTCAAGGGCGGACATGTCCTGACCATATTGTCGTGGTAGGTAGTAAATCGGTGTATATTCCGTATGTTGACCCTGGACTTACATTAGCCCGCGTTGTTCGTGATAAGGTTCAGGAGTTTGTAGCGACAGAAGGATTTTTACCCAAGGCTATTTTTATGGAGAATCATGGACTAATTGCTATGGGACCGACACCGAGTAAGGTTCAGGCGATAACGCTCATGGCTGAGAAATGTGCTCAGATTGTTGTTGGCTCTGCGTTTTGCGGTGGACCTAAATTTTTGAGTGATTCTGCAGTTCGTCGAATTGACACGCGACCAGATGAACATTACCGTCAGAAATTACTTTGAACGAAAATGCTAAGGAGTTTATTATGAGCGACAAATTACAGAAATTTCGTAATGTAGAACATGCTATTCCAGAGCAATACTATGCATGGCAGGTGTTTGGTTCCGGGTTGGAAAATATAGGTAAGAATGGCAAGCCTGTTTTATTACCACTTCGCGAGCCGAATGATAACGAAATTTTATTGCGGATTGATGCATTAGGGATATGTCTATCAGACATTAAGATTGTTAATTTGGGCGGTAATCATCCGCGTCTTCGTGGTAGGAATTTAGCGGAAGAGCCTATTGTATTGGGGCATGAATGTGCGGTTACGGTAGTAAAAGCAGGGTCGCAGTGGGCGAAGGCATTTAAGAAGGGAGACCGTTTCATTGTTCAGGCAGATATTTATTATAAAGGTGTTGGATATGCTTTTGGATATTTAATTCCGGGCGGTATGCAACAATATACTTATTTAGATGAAAAAGCGTTGGCAGGGGATGATGGTTGCTATCTATTGCCTGTAAAACCAACTACGGGGTACAGTGCTTCTGCGTTGGCAGAGCCGTGGGCATGTGTGGAAATGTCGTATCGTTTAGAGGACCGTATCTATCCTGACACAGATAGCCCGTGGTATATAACAGCGAATCCTGACCCACACATATTAAACATTTTCCCGAAGTCAAAAATATTTGCTCCGAATCAATTCCCTGCGGAAGGGGAAACATCTAAAGATATTATCATACAAATATCTGATATATCTGCTGGTAAACAGATGGAGGCATGGTTGAAATATTTAGCACCTCATGGGACAATGTATGTGTTAGGTTCCGCAGATGACGTATCAAATGAGTATATCTCTGTGGATGTGGGTTCGGTTCATTATGAATATAAGCGAATTATAGGAGGTGGGCGAACATTAGATGAGATAAAAGAAAAGAATATGCGGTCTGACCTAATGCCGGATGGAATTGCTCTATTTATTGGGGCTGGTGGACCGATGGGGCAGATGCATGTTCAACGGGCATTGGAAAAGACGGATGGGCCACGGAAAGTAGTGGTTACAGATTTAGATGCAGGTAGATTGGAACATTTGCGTGTAAGGTCGGCGGAATTATTAAAGAAAAGACATGTTGAATTGATTACCGTTTGCACCAAAGATTTTGCTGATACTACCTCTTTAAACAAACATCTTGAATCGTTAGCTCCGAAGGGTTATACTGATGTTGTATTATTAGCACCAGTGCCTGCATTGGTAACGCAGGCGGTTGATTTTTCTGCTCCGTGTGGATTTGTAAATCTTTTTGCAGGATTGGGAATAGGCACCATAGCGAATGTGTCATTGAAAAAGATTTGTGAGGGCGTAAAAATTATTGGTTGCAGTGGGAGCAGGATTTCAGATTTAAGCCATGTATTGCAATCTGTAGAAGAAGGTTCTCGGGATACAAATCGGAGTGTTGCTGTGATTGGCGGTCTTTTTTCCGCTCATGAAGGGCTAAAAGCGGTGAAAGAAGCACGCTTCCCTGGCAAAGTGGTTATTTATCCGCAGATACTTGATTTGCCATTAATACCTCTGGAAAAAATACCAGAGATATTACCCGAAGTGGGTCAATATCTTTCAAAAGATGGAACGTGGACACAACAAGCAGAAGAAAAATTATTGGAGAGGTATTTGCCATGGAACGATTAAAAGGTAGAAAAGCAATTGTTACTGGTTCAGCTCAAGGCTTAGGAGAAGCTATATTAAAACGGCTCGCACAGGAAGGTGCAGATGCGGTAGGCTGGGATATTAACATTGAAAAAATGTCGGAAACCGCAAAACGGATAGCAGAAGACACAGGTCGGAACATCTTCGCAGAGAAGGTAGATATTACCAATGCGGAAATGGTCAGAAATGCAGTAGATAAAGCAGTTGAACAGCTTGGCGGTCTGGACATAATGGTATGCAACGCTGGGATACTTATCTCGGGAGATTCTATTAGTTTTGATATTTCTGCATGGCGGAAGGTTATTGATATTGACCTGGTCGGATATTTCATCTGTGCTCGTGAAGCCATACGTGTGATGTTGCCCAATAAATACGGAACGGTAATACAAATAAACTCCAAATCTGGCAAGAAAGGAAGTTTTAAAAATTCTGCTTATGCTGGAGCCAAATTCGGAGGGATTGGGGTAACACAAAGTCTGGCTCTGGAATTTGCAGAGCATGGGATTCGTGTCAATGCGATTTGTCCTGGAAATTTATTGGACTCCCCATTATGGACGGAAAGCCTTTTCAAACAATATGCGAAAAATCAAGGCATTTCTGAAGAAGAAGTACGGAAAAAGTATATTGACCAGGTTCCGATGAAACGTCCCTGTCGATATGAAGATGTGTGCAATGTCGTTGTCTTTTTAGCCAGTGACGAAGCAAGTTATATGACAGGACAGGCAATTAATGTTACTGGCGGACAAGAGATGCGGTAGCAACTACACCACTCATTGTTAACATCTTACACTTCCATTACTTACGGCGTAATATGTTCTGTTGTTATTTAGTAGTAGGATACATTAAAATACCATGCATTATGCTGTTATGGATGCAGAGTAACTGGTATATATGGAGATGAACGTGCAAGAAGACAAAATTTTACTAACGACATGGTATCTGGAACTTTTTAATGTGCCGGAGAGAGAGCCGAGAAACATTAATATTGATGGGTTTCATATAGAAAAGATTGAAAAGCCGCCGATTCACTTTTACCGTTATTTATATGATACTATCGGTTCGCCATGGACATGGTGGGAACGGAAATTACAATCTGATGAGCAGGTTCTTGAGGATATTCATCATCCGAAGGTGGAGTTATATGTGCCTTATATTCACTATTTACCGATAGGCATGGTGGAGTTGGATTTTAGAGAGTTCCCAGAAGTTCAATTAGCCTATTTTGGTATTTTCCCAGAATATTATGGAAGAGGCATTGGGATATATTTATTGGACTGGAGTTCACGACTTGTTTTTGAACGAGGAGCGAAGAGGTATTGGCTTCATACATGTTCATTAGATAGTCCGAACGCATTGCCTGTATATCAAAAAGCAGGTTTTACGATTTACAAGACCATAGAAGAATATGCAGAGCATCCTGATGAACAAGTAAGGCGATTGAAACAGAATAATTGCAAAAGTACCAATTAGGCATCTTTTGCTAAAATATATTCGGGGATGGCTCTCTCCTCTGGATATGCTTCAAGTCCCATTTCGCTCTGGTCTAAACCTAAATATTCTTCATTTGCATCGACTCGCAAACCTATGAGTGCTCGAATAATTAGCCATGCGATTGAGGAAACACATAATACGAAAATCCCGACCGCTATAATACCCACAAGTTGTACTAAAAGCGATTTTCCACCGTTTCCATAAAGTAGTCCTTTCTCTACATCGAACAAACCGACTGCTAATGTTCCCCAAATTCCATTAACGAGGTGAACAGAAATCGCTCCAACGGGGTCATCAACTTTTATGCGGTCAAAAAATAATACACTTTCAACGACAATAATTCCTGCAATAGCACCTATAATTAGGCTTCCAAAGACGCTGACCCCATCGCAAGGAGCGGTAATAGCCACTAAACCTGCAAGTGAACCGTTTATAATCATGGTTAAATCTGGTTTTCCTAATCGAATCCATGCATATAAACAGGAAATAACAATACCTGTGCTTGCTGCCATCGCAGTGGTTAATGCGACATGAGCAATTTTAGCGGGATTTGCCTCCATGGTGCTCCCAGGATTGAAGCCAAACCAACCTAACCATAAAATTAATGCTCCTAATGTCGCTAACGATAGATTATGCCCAGGGATAGGCGTAATCTCACCTTTCTTCCCATACTTACCTAAACGAGGTCCCAATAACCATGCCCCTACCAATGCTGACCAGCCACCAATAGAATGAACCACTGTCGACCCAGCAAAGTCTTTAAACCCGACACCTAAAAAGGAACTAAGCCAACCACCACCCCATATCCAGTGACCTGCTATCGGATAGATAATAGATGATATTACCACAGAGAACAATAGGAAGGCAGAAAATCGTATTCTCTCTGCTACCGCACCTGAAACAATGGTGGCTGATGTTCCTGCAAAAACGACTTGAAAGAAAAATTTGGCTTCTAATGGAACGCCAGTCCAATTTAAAGAACTGTATACCCCTTGATATACGTCGCCGATGGATGGGCTATTATCTGAACCTGATAGAAAGAAGCCTGTTAATCCTATTATTGGATTTCCATCTCCAAACATCAATGCAAAACCTACTGCCCAAAAGCACACCAATGTTATTCCAAAAACAATAAAATTCTTCGTCAATATATTTACTGCATTCTTTGCTCTGCAAAAACCCGCCTCTACACACGCAAAACCTGCATTCATCCAGAAGACTAAGAAAGCAGTAATTAAAACCCATAACGTATCTAAAACTACCTTGGGGTCTAATGTGTTATTTACTTGCTCTTCTGCGAAACTACGATTGTTGATAATGACAAATAAAAAGAATACGATAATTAATAAAACATAATTTCCTTTAATACTTCGCATAGATGCATCCTTTCTTAATCACAAATTCATTACATTAGTATCATCGTAATTAAATTTAAGATTTAGTTTGTCATGGATTAACAAGATTTATGCCATGTCATTAAAATATTATTACCCCTCAGATTTTCAGCGTTTTGACGTAATGAGTGAGTTCAAATTAGATAAGGGCGATAGGTTAAAGATACAATTGTGTAGTTATTTTAATGGGAATCCTACTTTTTTGTTTTGTATAACGACCCCTATCACAGATTTATAGAGAAATTGCCTTTATTACTTTATAAACATTCTATTTTGCATTTACAATCACAAAAAAATTTTTTATTTTTTATTCGTTCTCTTCTAATTTTTCTTGTCCCAAAAGGTTTCGGGCGGATTCTATCTGGGCATGGGCACCGACAAGGACTAACACATCATTTGCGGATAGGACAAAGTCGCCTGCAGGTCCTGGTGTTGGAACTCCAGCCCGAACTACCGCTATGATGGAACATCCAGTACGTCGTCTTAAATCAATTTGTGCGAGAGTTTTGCCGACAGCGAAACTGTTACTGGCTAAATAGTAGGTTTGTGTTGTTGTCCGTTCTAATATTCGTATCATCTCTTCAACACCGACACGTGAGCTTGCCTTTCCACGAAGCATTGCATAGCCATCGATGCGAATTGCTATTGTTTCAGCTTCCACAATATTATCTGGCACACCACACCTCTTTAAGATATGGGCTATTACTTCAATAGATGTCTCGAAGTCTTCTGGGATAACTTGTTTTGCTCCTAATCGTTTCAGTAAATCTATTTCACGTACAAAACGGGTTCGAACCAGAATGTAAAGATGCGGTAGTCGGGATGCAATTTGCCCTACAATTTTTCTACACGCCACTGGGTCGTTCACAGCAACTACCACAGCCTGAGCGGTTTCAAGTTCTGCTTGATTTAGGATGATTTGTTGAGTTGCATCGCCAATAATTAATTTTGTCGGCTCCATCTCTTTGGCTTTATTAGCAAGCTCCTTATTCATTTCTATAACAACAAATGGGATACCTGTTGATTTTAATACCTTCGCAAGATTTTGACCTGTTAGTCCGAACCCGATAATAACTACATGAGGACCTATAAGTTTGCTCTGGTTTGTTTGCTCAGGTTGTGGCTCCTGATTTTTGTTTGTAAATAACTGGATAAGCTTTTGATTAATAGGCTCAATATAGAGAAGTAAAATACTGCCCATTATCATTGTTATCACGGTGAATGTGGTTACGCCATTGAACACATCCGGTGATATATATTCTCCTTTTGAAAATTCACGACAGATAATAAAACTAAATTCGCTCAATGGCAATAGTTGCATTGAGACAAGAATCGCAAGACGTGGAGTTATCCCCGCTAATTTTAGGGCTGAATAATTTAAGACGAACCGAATCCCTAAAATTCCCAAGGTCATAACAACAACCAGAATATAATGAGATATGACCCATTCCAGCGGAAAAATCATGCCCATAGAGATGAAGAATAATGCGTAAATAACATCCTGGAATGGTCGAACTTCGGCAACGAGTTGATGTTTCTCATCGGATTGACCAAGTAGCAGTCCTACAAGACAAGCCCCTAAGCCTGCTGACCAGCCTAAATAATTAGCGACAAATGCCCCTATAATTGCACAAAACAAAGCAAATAAGGTTAATAAATCTAATCCGCCACGGTTCGCAACAAATGTTACGATATACGGCATTAAATTTCGGCTTGGTATTAAAACTAAAATAGCTACCAGTCCCAAACCGAGCCCTAATAATTTTCCATTCCATCCTTCCTGTGAGCTAGGTATAAAAATGGAGAAAGAAACAAAGATAAGAAAGCCTATTGTTGCAATGTCCTGGAGAATTAATATACTTGTGGTCATTATTCCATAAGGGGTTTCTAATTCAGCACGGTCTTGAAGGTATCTCAAAACAACTGCGGTACTGCTAAGGGACATGATAAAACCCAAAGTCAAGATTTCTAATTTACTATCGACGTTTATTAATAGTCCGCAAAGGACAACGAAGGCTATAAGAGATAATACTATTTGTGCCCCACCCGATTTAAGAGACGTCCACATGGACTTTAGATGTAAAGTATGGCTTAATTCAAGTCCGACAATAAAGAAAAGAAAGACAGCCCCCCAATCAATAAAATAAGGGACCCAGGTTTCATCAAAAAGTTTTAATCCTGATGGACCTAAAGTAATACCTGCGAGCACAAATCCTATAATGGAAGGAAACCGAATTGCACGAAACAGTAAAGCAATAAATAATGCTGTTCCGAATAAAATACTTAGATATAAAAGTAACGTCACATCCATATACTAATAACTTATTGAAATTCTATACTTTAAAACAAATCAGGGAGAGGTTTAACTCTCCCTGAAACTATTTTTTCATTCGCAAATACACAAATTATATTTTTGCACCTGCCCTTGCTTGTGTTGTTTTCTTTGTGCTACCACCTTTCGCTTGAGACGCTAATCGTAGTTGTCGTTGTTCACTCATACCTTCCCAAATGAGGACTATGGGTGAAGCAATGAATATGGATGAATATGTTCCTATGACAATACCGACAAGCAGTGCCAACGTAAAGTCATGAATAGCGATTCCACCAAATATGAATAGTACAAATACCGTAAACAACGTTGTCAAAGAAGTCAAAATAGTTCGACTTAATGTTTCGTTAATAGATATATTTAGTATGTCGATATACTTATATCCTTTACCACGATACAATCTCAAGTTTTCACGGACACGGTCAAAAACCACAATTGTGTCATTCAATGAATAACCGATAATAGTCAAAATTGCAGCGATAACACCCATATCAATCTGACGACGTAGCACTGCAAAGACACCTAATGTTATGAGTACGTCGTGTACTAATGCGGTTACTGCGGCAACCCCGAACTTAAGTTCGAAACGGAACCAGAGGTAGATAATGATAAAGACAAACGACCAGAAAATACATTTTATTGCATCTATACGTAGCTGGGCACCTACTGCTGGTCCTACTGTTTGTTGGTCTTCTATGGTTACATCTTCTGGTTTACCAGTTTTTGTAAGAGAAGCCAATGCTTTTTGAATTACAGAACCAATATCATCGCCTCCTGAATTGCCAGCAATGGAAGCAGTTATAGGTGCAGTGTTTGGGTTCTCTTCTTGTTTTATTTCGGACGTTGTCGGATTCGTAGAGGTTGACTTGGCTATTCCTGGTATATCCGTTTCAGCGATGCGGATTAAGAACCGATTTCCTGCTTCCACATCTTGTTCACTTGTTAATTGGACAATGGCTTTGCCAAATCCGCTCTTTGCCAAAGCTTCTCTGACAGAACCAGGCTGAATAGGTTGGTCATTGTTAATTTGCACGTTGATATTTGTTCCCTGAACAAAATCTACGCCCAGATTTTCTTTGCCTCTCCATGCGAAAACAGCCATACCTACGACAATTAACACGGCACTAAATGTAAATGCATAATATCTGAGCTGTAAAAACGGAATCTTAGGTTTCATTGGAATGACACTCAGCATCGGAAGAGATTTGATTATTCTTCTGTCTAAAAGGAAGTCAAATAATGCTCGACAAACAACTAATGCGGCGAAGACACTGGCACATACGCCAACACTCAGGGTTATTGCAAATCCTTCAATGGGACCAGTACCAAATTGTAATAGTACCGCTGCGGCTATAAGTGTGGTTATATTTGCGTCAAGAATGGTTACCGCTGACCTTGCAAAGCCATTGCTCACCGCAGTTGCTAAGGCATGTCCTAATTTTAACTCTTCACGGATACGTTCGTAAATAAGCACATTCGCATCTACTGCCATACCGATAGTTAAGATAAGACCTGCAACACCAGGCAATGTTAAGGTCATTTCAAAATATGCCATCAGGGCAAGTATGATTAGGAAATTGACAACCAAACCTATTAAGGCGATAACACCAGCCCATAAATAATATACTGCCATAAATGCGCTGACAATAATAAGTGAAATAATGGCAGAAATAACACTTTTATTAACTGCGTCTGCCCCTAAACTTGCACCAACGATACGGGTAAATTCTTCTTTAACGGGCACAAACATGGAGCCTGAATTAAGGGCAATGGCAAGGTCAGTTGCTTCGGGTTGCTCAAAATTGCCCGTAATTTCACCTCGGGTGGTTATTCGGTCTCTAATAACTGGTGCGGAACAGACCATACCATCCAGAACTATTGCCATTGGTTTGTTTATATTTTTTTCAGTTGCCTCACCAAAAAGTGCACCTGCAGCATTATTAAATTCAAACAAAATTTTCCAATTTGGTGGGTTGTTCTGGTCTGGAATCGCCACCGCAGAACGCAACCCTTCACCAGACGCTATCGGTTTTCTATCGATATAATAAAGTTTATAAACCTGCTCCTCGTACGGCTTTGGAGGTTGACTGAATGCTAACATTTTATCTTCTGGAATCAGCCCCTCTTTCTCACATGTCTCAATCAATCGACGGACACGGTCGTAATTCTCGACACGGACAGTAAAATGGTCGCCTTTCAATTTTGGGCGTTGAATAAAGGCATTAAATTCCTCTGGATATTTTTCTTTTATTTTTTGAAACAGTTGTATAGTATCATTCAATTCAGCAACGATATGAAAGTTTAATTGTGCTGTTTTCTTTACTAAGTTTTTTGCACGTTCTACATTCTTTTCACCAGGTAATTGAATCTGAATCTGGTTATTTCCTAATGCCTGAATAACAGGTTCTCTTGCTTCAAATTCATTTACTCTTCGCCGAATCTGTTGAAGAACAATTTCCTGAACCTCTTTCTCGATATTTGCATCAGAATATCGGCGGTCTCGATATTCTTGCAAACGTTCTGGCGGTAAATCATTAATATCGAATCGTAAAACCATGTGCACCCCGCCTTGGAGGTCTAATCCGAGATTTATAACACGGTCACGGTCAAACTCAGCCCAGCGACGGATTGTCTTCCACATTTCTTCTGTGTAACTATGCTTCCTTTTTGCCCATTCATCGTCTTCCTGTCGCCACTTTTCTAATCGGGCTTGTCGTGCCTCATCCGATAAGGTTAACCAGCCCAATGTGGGATACACCTGAATAATCGACCAGATAATAACAATCCAGATTAATAATGCTCGATATGGATTCTTATACATAGGTTTATTTATGCTCCTTTATGTTATTTATATGGTTAAAATTATTAATTAACTTTTCACTTCTTCTCATTGGCTTTCGAGACAATTTGTGCTACAGCTCCGCGAACGAAATCTATTTCTACTTTATCATCCACTCGAAGGGTCACTTTGTCTTCCGATAAGTCAACAACCGTTCCGTACATTCCTCCCGTAGTAACGACTTTGTCTCCTTTTGTTAAAGCATTTAACATTTCTCGCCGTTCTTTTTCCCGTTTTTGTTGGGGACGTATCATCAAAAAATACATGATAGCAATAAACGCTAAAATCATTGGTAGCATACTGCCCCAGGGACTCGGCGTTGCTGTTGTGGTTGATGTCTGTTGTCCTGCCTCCTGTGCAGTTTTTGCGACTTCAGCAGGGACAGCCTCTTCCACCTGTGCAAAAAGAAACCGCCACATTTACTATTCCTTTCGTGTTATTTAAAAATAAAAAAATAAAATAATAAACCTTTTACTCTATGACCTCTGATTTCCCTATATTATACTTGGAAAAGAAGTCATTATAAAAATCGAGATATCGGTCTTCCCGAATAGCCTGACGAATCTTTTCGAATAATTTTAACATAAAATAGACGTTATGCAATGTATTTAATCGAAAAGCCAGAATTTCCTTTGCTTTATACAAATGATTCAAATATGCACGAGTATATCGTGTACATACGGGACAATTACATTCGCCATCTATCGGCGTGAAGTCGCGAACAAACCGTGCATTTCGTATATTTAATTTTCCGTGAGATGTAAAAAGGCAACCATTTCTTGCATTTCGGGTCGGCATAACACAGTCAAACATATCCACTCCGCACCGAATAGCCCATAACACATCCTCTGGTGCACCTACTCCCATTAAATATCTCGGTTTGTTTTCAGGTAGTAGTTTTGCGGAAAGTTCTGTTATTTTATGTCTCTCTTCGTCTGTTTCCCCTACACTTACACCACCAATTGCAAAACCTGGAAAATCAATCGGACATAATTCCTCCGCACATTTTTCTCGCAAATCTTCATATACACTCCCTTGTAAGATACCAAACAATTGTGAATAGGTTTGTTCACTCCGTTCCTTCCAATATTCGAAACCCTTTTTCTCCCAAACAATTGTTCTCCGCATTGATTTTTCTGCATCTTTATGTGAGACAGGATATGGGGTACACTCATCAAAACTCATGATAATATCTGCCCCTATATCCATCTGGAACTGAATCATTTTTTCAGGTGTAATATGATGTCGGGAGCCGTCAATATGACTTTGGAAAATAACCCCTTCCTGTGTAACCTTATTGAGATGTGCTAAACTAAAAAGTTGGAACCCTCCAGAATCTGTCAAAATGGGCTTATTCCAGCTCATAAAGGAATGAACACCACCTGCCATCGATAACGTTTCAAGGCCAGGTCGCAAATAAAGATGGTACGCATTGCAAAGAATAATAGTTGTCCCTATGCTCTCCAATTCCTCCTGTGTCAGGGCTTTGACAGAAGCCTGTGTACCCACAGGCATAAATACAGGAATTTCCACTTCTCCATGGGCTACATGTATTTTCCCTGTTCTTGCATTCGAATTTTTATCTTTATGTTCTATTTGAAAAAATATCATAAAATCTAATTTTGTATTGAAAATATTTATAAATTTTTGTTTTCCTCTCTTTGCCTGTCCAAAGTATTATAGTTTAATAAAATAATAACTAAAAAATCAATACACTAATTTGCCCTATGAATGCTCTAATATTGTATTAGTATGAATAAACTTTCGTATATAGGGTTTAAAACCACTGTTTCATGTCAAGTTTTGTGTAGGGACAATGAGACGCAGTTACTATAGGATTGTTCTGTGCAATTGATGCATAAATAATAAGATTTTTGGGGTCAAACACACAGGAGTGAAGCGTTTCTGGATTATGGACAGGTCCATTTGCAAGCCATTCCATTGCTGTTTGGATAGTAATAGGACCTTTGCCATCTTGGGACTGGAACTGTTTACCTAACCAGTCATACCGCTGGTAAGTGTTATGATTGGTAAACAGGAACAGCACCAGTTTGAACTGTTCCCATGTTTCAATATGTAGAGGTGGCTTAATCAAAGGTCCAACACGCTTGGCTAATGCAACCAATCCCTCTTTGCTTACAGGATGGTTGGTGCGACGTATCATATCTGGTAATCCGTAATGTTTCGTTTCATCATTTTCTTTTGGGTCATTAGGTCCATAAACATTTTTAATCGCAGGGTCTGACTCTATACATCTCGCAGTATTTGTCTTTGCATCCGCAATTGTATAATTCCAACCAGTGCCTTCTGGTCCTTTTAGCACCACATCTACTACTTTATCCAGAGTATCCTGTTCCAACATTATCCGCACGGTAATAAAACATGGGCGACCATCAAAGGTGCTATTGGAATTTGGGAGTGTTGCCTGGCCTACTGATATTTGGTGTGCGTTCATACCTGTCAAACTACCTAATCCACCAGCCCATCCCATAAGCATGTATGGTTTAACTCCATCCGTGGGGTGATAAACAAAGATAACCGCATCATCTTGAGCATCACGTTGGCAACTCCAGTCGAGATTGCGTGCATGTAGTATTCTGCCATCTTCTGTCCATTTGCCCCAGAATACAAAGTTTGTGCATTGAGGTCCTGATGTCAAATCCGTTTTACTTACTGCATGCACCTCAGGTGAATCTGGCGAGAATCCTTTACCACTTTCAGGAGGGCTATCAGGTGGAAAATGAAGAATTTCTGCAACGGTTGTGCCTAATAGAAGTTCTTCTAAAGAAATATCGGTTATTCCTACCTTTTTCAACCCATCAATAATACCTCGTGCTTCTTCGAGAAATCGTTCTGGGATATGTTTTACCATTCGAGCAGATTGTGCGTATGCATACTCTGGGGTATATCCTCGATCCCACAACGCCTTTTTAATATATCCTGTTTTAAATACATGGTGAATATTTTTTGCCAACATGCGACCATGCTGTACACCCATATCATAATATGACCCTTCAAGCACGCACAGTTTTAATTCCCCTACTTGATATAGTGTCCCTTTCCCCTCCTTATCCAATTCTTTTACTTCTGGGTTCTCAATAATCTTTGGAACAAACCATGTTTCCGTTTTTTGCGAAGGAGATTCTTCACCATAAATACAGTAAGGTAAAAAAATAAGATAAAGGGATACAATAAACAACAACAAAAAATTACGGGATTCTTTAACAAACAACTGTTTCATAAATACTTTCCTTTCTAAAGCCACTCACTTTTTTTATTTTAATGACTTCTGAACAAAAATAATCGTTTCATGAACTTTATGATTATTAAT
>DAOSBX010000056.1:0-14177 GCA_035361075.1 Candidatus Hydrogenedens sp.
TAAAATTGTGCGTGATACTAAAACTGGTAAAATTGAAGTGTATTATGACGACATGGATAAACCAATTATGGTGGCAGAAGATAAGACTTTCTTAAAAGGTAGAATTGGATTGGGCACTTTTGATGATACAGGCTGTTTTGACAATCTCCAAATCTGGAACACTGCTGACAGTAAGATTGGTTCACAGAAATAACTATTTGAGTGCCTCGAATAGCCAGTTATAGTCATATTCCGTTTCACTGCTTGCCATAATCAATTCATGAATATTTGCGAGACAAGCAGATAGTTGTTCCCGGTCTCTTGGAGACCAGGGATATCTGACTAACCATAATGTTGTAAAAAGGGCAAATAGAAGGTCTTCGAAGTTCTCTTTTATAAACCAGGTCCTTCCGCCATATTCATGAACACCAAGAATATCCTGGACACCTTTATCTGAAAAAATTGGATATAAATGTGGTGCCCAGGGTCCTCGTTGTAGATATGTCAATCGTTCTGCATGTTCAATACAAATACGGATAATTTCGGCTTCTTTCTCCGCTGTGGATTTATCTAAACCTAATGCGGAAAAGCCTTTTGCAATCACTTGTGTTAAGTGCCATTCTTTGAGCCATTGTGCTGTAATTGATGAAATCTCATTAGACTCATAAGAAGGAGGTCCGAGCAACATCAACGCAAGCCCACCTAACTTACGCAACAAGTTCCAAACAGTAAAAATTCGAGACAACCTTAATTGTTCAGAACTATAGAAAGCAAGTCGAGTCCCCAAATACGATTGTATCTCAGGTTCATCCTCAATTTTACAAAACTCAATATATCTATGATAGATTTTACGGCTCTCATCATCTATTGTCTCTTCTACCCAGGGGTTTATGGGAAATGGATATTGGATTCTCCGTGCAACTGCAGACCAAAAAATCTCTAATGCCCTTGTTAACCGTTCTCTATCTACCTCTTCTCCTTTGATTAGAGGTCCTATCAATTCAGGATTCATAACCTCTTCAAAGGGTCCTATTACATCCGAGAATAAAAACTCATGATATAGATTCTCTATGTTATAAACACCTTTACCAGCCAGAACCTCCGCTATCTTACCCCAGATTCCATCACGGTCGTAAACTTCACGCCAGTCTAAAAAAACTGCATATTCATATCCTTGCAGCTCAAGATAAATTCCGTTATTACATAAATGAGAACCTGTATAAATGTAATCTAAACCTTTTCTAAAATCATGAAAAATATAAAAGATTCCCGGCTCCGACTTAAATCCCAATGCTTCCCCTAATGTATGAGTTATAAGTTCCGGATTTTCTGCAGACCCTACATTAATTGGAGTAGAACGATAAATACGACCGCGCGTGGTATTATAAGAATTGTTATAGAAGATTAAGGCTCGTTCTAATCCTTCTCGATTTGTGTAGGCAAATACATTTTCATCTACCCAGCCCTCCGGTGTAATAAAATCATATAAAGTAAAATTTCTAGATCCACTAAAAAGATGTCGCTTCTTCATTAACGGGAATATCTCTCGTTCGTGCCTACGAATTAAATCCTCATCAGGCAATTCATCCCAGTAGGCACGCGGATATTCCATACCATACTTTTCAGTAAAACCCTCAATCTGTCCGTGTCCGAACATAGGCAGTCCCGGAAGTGTCACCATCATTGTAGCAACCCCAAAATATTTATCACCTTTACCAAACTGGGCGACAGCCGTTTCTTCATCAGGATTATTCATAAAGTTCACAAATCTCTGTAAAATGGGTGGACTGAATTCCAACACATTTTTTATTGTCTGACGATACTTTGCGTTATCCTCCATTTTAAGCATATTCATAAAAGCACTGTTATAGACACGGTGCATGCCGAGTGTGCGAACAAAGTATCCTTCCAGCAACCAGAAAGCCTCTGCCAACAGCAAAGTATCGGGAGTCTCTTCCGCAACCACATCCACTACTTCACGCCAGAACTCTTTTGGAAAATATTTATCAAACTCTTCACGCGTCATCCCATATTCTGCACGGGATGGAATAGCCCCACCTTCTCCCGGAGCAGGAAACCATAATCTCTGGAAATGCCGCTTTGTAAGTGTCATCGCTGCATCAAATCGTATAATTGGGAACATACGTGCTACATGTAAAATGTTTCTCTTCACTGCTTCTCGGACCTCAGACAATAGAAAATTCAACTGTGCGGTGTCATTCCAGGGCATGTGTGTGCCATCGTTTCCATGATATATATATCGAACTTCTCCAGTCCTATAATTTTGCCACTTAAAAACAACAGCAGCATCAGAATTGTCCCAATACCCATCCTCAATTTGAATACCTATATCCGGGTGCAATGACAGGTTAGGACCGTTAAAGCGATATGAAGGAAATGGAGGATACGGCGACTGAATAAACCAGCCCGGATGTTCAACTATCCAGCGTGAATAAATCCCAAAGTGATTAGGAACCATATCACTTGCTAAACGGATGCCTCTCTGAAATGCACGCTCTTGAAGTCGTCTTAATGCCTGTTCCCCTCCGAGGTCCTCTGCAATTTCATAATCATACAATGAATATGCCGACGCTAATGCTTCTGGATTTCCTGTCATCCTTTTTATCTTCTTTGACGCCTCCGAACGTTCCCATACACCAATAAGCCATAGCCCAGAAAATCCCCATTCCGCTAATTGGTCTAATTCTTCATCTGGAATATCATCTAAATGTTTAATAGTCCGTTGATACTTCCTCGATAGTTGAGACAACCAAACATAAGTTGACTTCGCAATCAAAACGAGATTTGGCATCCAGTCGCGATCCGGCGAAAATGCCTCATACTCCTCATAACCTAAACGTTTCAACAAATTAAAATCAAGGACATCTGAAGGTCCTTTCCCAAAACC
Organism: Candidatus Hydrogenedens sp.; assembly: GCA_035361075.1. Lineage (NCBI taxonomy): Bacteria > Pseudomonadati > Candidatus Hydrogenedentota > Candidatus Hydrogenedentia > Candidatus Hydrogenedentales > Candidatus Hydrogenedentaceae > Candidatus Hydrogenedens > Candidatus Hydrogenedens sp. The sequence continues at coordinate 2,888 of DAOSBX010000056.1, forward strand.
TCGCCACTGCCTTTCCTCCTGAATAATACCCCAAATAATATCTATATCTATCAATAGTGAAGCAGGTAAGAAAAAACTCCAATTCTTGCGGATATAATTCAGTTGTTCTTCTAAAGAATGCGGACACGCACGAATCGGTTCCCATAGTGTATCCCATAAATTTCGTCTTGTTTCTGGAAGAGGAGGCCATGTGGTTAAAATAGTTTCCGCTTTGTCAATCAATTTTGGATAGTAAGGTTCCTGTTCCTTTAATAAATCATCAGAAAATAAAACGTTATACTTTTTGCCTGCAGGATTTTGATTTGTTATCCATCCCAATAGAACTTCTTGTAAAAGATGCTCCAAAGCGGAATCGCCACGAGGTTCTCTTGAAAAAAATACATCATGTTGACATTTCTTTCGAAAATAATCTTCTGGCGGAAATTCATTTAGCCACTTTGTTAATACATCAAATATTTTTTCAGAATATTCTTCCTGTATAAGGTCACCCAATTCTAAGAATGGTGCCGATTTAACTCTCATTCCATAATAATGAATGATGTAGCGAAACACCTCCGTTATAATTTCCAGAGCTCGCAATTCACCTTGCGACCAATATGAAAAATCTACACGGTGAGAATTTAACTGATTTACCTTCTCTACCAGAGAGCGAATCCATAAAGACTTACGCTCTTTTTCTGAAAGAGTTTGTTCCATCTCCTTAAATATCTGTTGTGGGTCCCAATCCTCCCATGCTCTTCTATTCCATAAAAAACTTACTGGGTACCAATCCTGAGATTTCAAAAACTCCATTCGTTCACGTATCCCTTTCTGTTAGTCAACATTGATATTGCTTTATTCACAACCTTATGTTCAATAAATGTATATAAGGAAAGAAGTACAATATATGCGTTCAGTAAAGTTAATAAATTATAATACATTTTGTAGTATGTTTTTCACGGCTGCAAAAAACATATACATAACTAAAGAAGGTTGTATTATGTTTCTTCGAACAACACTTTTTATTAGAGAACAAAAGTTTTTTGATAAACTTTTCCCATATATTTTTGTCATTCTATTTTTCATCTCGATTTTTAACTTAGGGTGCAAACAAACCAGTGAAAAATCTGGTATCGTTGTTATTGGTCCCAACATTACCGAAATCATCTTTGCCATTGGTGCAAACACACTCCTAAAAGGGATTGGCGATTTTGATGATTATCCACCCGAAACAGCAAATATACCCAAAATTGGAAGTTATCTATCGCCAAACTTAGAAAAAATCACAACGTTAAGACCTTCTATTATTATTACCTCTGGTGAAATTCCCCAATTGCGGGAATTCGCAGAACATTCAGAAATTCAATATTATACGGTTCCGATGGATACATTTCCTCAAATTTATGAAGGGATAATAAAAATTGGAGAAATAACACATCATACCCGTCAGGCAAAAGTACTATTAGAAGAAATGAAAGGAAATATCCAAAAAATACAAAACCTTACCTCTGGTTTAGAACCATTACCTACACTACTTGTTGTCGGTCGAGAACTTCGCGATTTATCTTCTGTTCAGGTAGCAGGCGGAAAATCATTTCTATCAGAGATATTAAAAATAGCGGGTGGAATTAATGTTTTTGAAGATGCGGAACAACCTTACTTCGAAGTTTCTGCCGAACAAATTATTGCAAAAGCACCAGAAGCAATCGTTGAATTTAGATGCGGTGAAAATTTAACTCAACGACAATTAGACGCTTTATTTTTAGATTGGAAAGCATTAGAAACAGTCCCTGCTGTAAGTAAAAGCCGTATTTTCTTCATCCTCGAATCATACGGAATGAGACCAGGACCTCGTATTTATAAAGTCGCAGAAAAAATTGCGACTTCACTTCATCCCGACGTAAAATTAGGGTTATGAACCCAATTTTAATTGTAGATAATCTATCGTTCCGACACACAAACAGTGAGCCTTTGTTTGATAATTTGTCATTAACAATCTCACCAGAAACACTCACGGCTCTAATAGGACCTAACGGCTCAGGAAAAAGTACCTTACTCCGCTTACTCGCAGGAATTATAAAGCCCGATATTGGGAAAGTATTATTACATCAAAAACCATTGAATGAATTCCCGCTTCGAGAACGGGCAAAAATAATTGCATTTCTGCCTCAAAATATTTATCCTATTTTCCCCTTATCTGTCCTTGAAATTGTTACTATGGGGAGATTCCCAAGAAAACCAACCCTCGCAGGATTGTCACAAAACGATTACAACGTAATTAATGAATGCATGGAATTAATGAATTTAAGTGCATTGAAAAATCGCTCCTTTTCAGAACTCTCTGGTGGTGAATGTAAAAGAACGCTCATAGCAAGTATTCTCGCACAAGAACCACAAATTCTATTATTGGATGAGCCATTATCTGGTTTAGATGCTCCACATCAGATAGAAACATTACAGCATCTCAAACATTTATCGAAAATAGGTTATGCGGTAATTATTGCAACCCATGAAATTAATACCATCACCCGTTTTGCGGATGAATTTATTCTCCTATCATCAGACCATCACCTTGTTTCTCAGGGTAATGCAGAACAAACATTGACAAAAGAAAATTTGTACCGTGCCTATGGTGCACGTTTCTGGGTAGGAAAACATCCATTTACACAAACCCTTCTTATTGAGGTTGAACCAAAGATACCCCATGAACCGTAAACATGTACATATATTATTTCTCGCTATCACCGCACTTACTATCCTTATTCCAATAAGTATATTTATAGGTTTCGAATCAATAAACCCATCTTTTGTGTGGGAGGTAATAAAAAATTCGGAGACTCAGCAACACCCATTAATCTTTCAAATATTAATTTATCACCGATTACCAAGGACACTTGTTTCTATCCTCGTGGGTATGGGGCTATCATTAGGAGGGGTCGCTTTCCAATCGTTATTACGAAATCCTCTTGCTACACCTTATACCTTAGGAACCGCAAGTTTTGCTTCCCTCGGGGCATACCTTGCCTATTTAGGACATGCAAGCATTACCTCACTCCTATCAATTTCGCTTAAAATAACCTTTCCCGTTTCCCATATTTTCGCTTTTTTATTTGCAGTTGGTGAAATAGTGTTAATCCTTACTCTGATTAAGATAAAACCAAAAATCTCTGCTACAGTCCTGCTTTTGTCAGGCATCACGTTAGGAATGTTAGCCAATGCATTCATCTCTATACTTCGGTATGTTGCAACCCCAGACAAATTGGTGTTTATGGAACGTTGGTGGTTCGGTTCAACACAGGTATTAGGTTACAGGGCGGTCGTTATTCTTTCAATAGTCTCCTTACCATCGTTCTTTTTCTTATGGCGTTTCAGTGAAGCGTTGGATCAATATACTTTTGACATAGAAATTGCACAATCCAGAGGAATAAACATTGTAAAATTACAAACCTACATATTTCTCATAGTTTCTATCATGACAGCGGTCATTGTAGCAGAAGTGGGTCCCATCGGCTTTGTAGGACTCATTATTCCACATATTACTCGCTATTTCGTCGGCTCATCTCATCGACGTGTTATACCCTATAGTGCTCTTTTTGGTGGAATATTTCTTTTATTGTGCGACATTCTATCACGAAAAATATTTTCTACAGGCGTTCCTGTCGGGATTATTACCACACTAATAGGTGTGCCAGCATTCTTGTATATTCTATTTGGGAAAGATTTCAAAGAATGGCTTACATGAACTCCTTTATCGTTCTTATCGGTGGAGGTTCTGCCTCTGGGAAAACTACCATTGCATCCCGTTTGCAGACAGAGCTATCACCTCATGCGGTAGTAATACCTATCGATAATTATTACAAAGATTTATCACATATACCCATGAGGGAAAGATTGAAAACTAACTTTGACCATCCAGACGCAATTGAAATTGAACTCTTGATGTATCACCTATCTCAACTTCAGCATCACATCCCTATTGAAACTCCTGTTTATGACTTCGCCACACATACACGCTGTCATGAATCTATAATAATCGAACCGAAGGATATAGTAATTTTAGAGGGACTCCATGCCTTGACATTTGAACAACTTCGGGATATATCAAGTCTAAAAATATTTGTAGATTTAGATGATGATTTGCGGATTATCCGAAGGATACAGCGAGACATATCAGAGCGAGGTAGGAAAATTAACCATATCATAAAGCAGTATTTAAGCACTGTTCGACCAATGTATAAACAATTTATCGAACCATCCAAAAAGTTTGCCGATATAATTGTCCTCGGTGACCAATTGGAAATTGCTATAAAAAATATCCTCTTACATCCATATTTACATAAATTCCACACAGTGAAATAAAATCGCTCCTGCTCACTAAACCTCGATATCCCCTAATACTAAATCTGGTGGTGGCAATTCTCGTGGTATTTCATTTACACGCATACAAAATCCATTCCCTTTTAATGAGGTTAAGTTGAGATATCCTTCTCTACGTTCATAAAGCCCGGGATGCACAATTGCTTCCGGTTGGCTGGCTTCTGGATAAAATTGCATTCCATTACTCTCAACACCCATCAAAGTTCCTGCATACGCACCTAATTGAACATGAGGTATTTGAGCCAACATTGGATTTGTTAAGTCCTGAACCATCAACAACAAACCATGAGCCTTTGCCCAACATAAACTAAGGAGAGCCCCTGTCTGAGTTTTGCATGTTTTAAGGGCAACCCCTGTCCAACCTAACTCTCTACCACGAAGAACCACACGCCAGTCATGGGCACTTTCATCCATAAATAATGGTTTACGTGCGGATACTGGTCGCACATCCACAGGAAATTCTTCCAGTTCATATGGAAATGGTTGTTCTACATAGAGAACCATTCCATAAATGCGTGGATGTTCTTTCATTAATCGGTCTAAAATAAAAGTTACATACTCCGTTTCTTTAACAGTGCAATTAAAATCAACACTAAGCCATACAACCCCCTCCTCTATGGCAATAGTCCCTACACGCACTATTCTATCATAATCCCAAACCGCATCATTTCCACGAAGTTTAATTTTCAAACATTTTAATCCATCACGACGTATCCACTCCCTTAATGAATTTGGGTATGTATCGTGAGGACGTTTTATAACCTCATTTTCTTCTAACCAGTCCATTCCACCCACTAAATGCCAAACAAGTATCCTTTCAGGTAAGGGATATTGTAAGAATTGTTCTGGATATAGATGCTTAAATGATATATTTTTATCAACTGCAGGAATTAAAAACTCTTCGAGGTCTTTATTCATAAATTCGGAGTTATATGTGTTGTATGTCGGCAACTGATGTAAATTTCCAAAAGCATCATGCAAGGCAAGGTCAAAAGGGGAACAACAGACAAGACCTGCTAATTTGGGAAGGGGCTCTGTCATACTACCAGAATTAAATTGTTTTATGGCTCGGGGTAATATTTGTTCAATGAATTGATAACCAATCTCAATGGGATGTCCATTCTCATTAAAATTCTTAAAAAGATGAGCAATTTTACGTGTAAAAGAAATGACATGCTGATAACGTTCCACATAGGGACGTTCCGATGGCCAAATCCATTGAATACTTAACGGTGTCTCACCCCAACCTATTGCTGTGTTCCCCTTTCTATCTTCAATACGCACAGCCACACGAGCACAAGTAACCTCTGTGAGTGATTCCTTACCAAATTTTAGAGGTATTCGCGTTTGAACAGGCAGAAAAAACAATGCCACCGCTTTTATTTGGACATCTGTATTTTTAGCCATACTTTAATTTTTCACCTATCGATTAGGTTTTTATTTTAATAACAATACCTCTACATCGCCAATAAAAAGTCCATCTATTTGAATAACTCCACCTTGCTGTACCGTTGTAGGGTCATCGTCTCGGATATAAAAAATTTGATAATCCCCCTTAGGTACTTTTAATGACCTTGTCCCGTTTGGCGGGAGTGTTATATCTTTCCCCCGTTTTCCAGAACGAATTCCAACTTTAACCGAAGTATCCAGCGGATTGTTAATCCTTATTTCATACGCTCCATCACGAAGTCGATACGTAAAATCAGGAAGACGCACTCTCTGACGAGCCAACTTCTGTCTCATTACAGAAACAGACCCCGTTTCACTTAACCCTCTGTTCCGTTCCCCAGCATAAATAATCCTCCGATTATTGTAAACTATTTTACTTCTCTCTTCATTAACAGCAGGTGGAACAGTCCTATTAATATTTTGAATTGGCGTTTGATTTTCTAATACATTTTGCTCATCATACGATTCACCCGTTTCATCTTCCATCATCTCATATCCTTCTCCTATCTCTTCAGTTATGGGTCCCTCTCCTACCTCCTCTTCTATTTGCTGAGGTACCTCCTCTGGCTCTTCCGTTACCTGAGGAACTGAAACAGGACGTACATAAAAACCACTTTTTCGGACTAATTTATTACTAACAAAACGAGCAGAAAAACTTGACCCCCCTTTATCTGTCCATAAATATATAACCTCACCAGCATTATCCGAACTAACTTTTGTCCCTGGCCTTTGTAGTAAAGCCACCACATCTTCAAGGGGCATCCCCTCTTTTAACTGGTCATATAATTCCCTTGTTAAAGGTATGATATTTCCTGTCCCTGTTTCTACTTTCCGCGAACATCGTTTTAATATCCCATTTTCAAACCTTGCATATAACGATTTATCCTCACGATTCCAGCGATACAATTTCATTTGTCCACCTGAACCTTGACTTATTAACACATCCGGCTCGCCTATAACTTTCACAACTTCATCATAACGCATACCTACTTGTATTTGATTAAATGGGTCAATTTCTACATTTCCTTCGTTCGGAGGAGGAATAACATTTTCATCCGTTACCTTCGTCAAACGTTCCGATACCACTTCTGAATCTTTAGATTCTTTCGGTTGAACTTGAAGTGCAGATGTATTTCCAATAGTGCTCTCACTTTCTTCTGTCTTTTCATGCTCCAATTTTGGTGTCAACGAGGACTGTATTAGTATAGATTCCGTATTCTGACTTACTTGTTCTGCTGGTAGAGCAGGTGGTTTTACTTCCCCTATATTGTCTTTTGAAATCGTTTTTTCAGATGGCTCATTTACAGAAGTAGTTGAATTTTTTTCTGAAGAGAAACATGAGAGTAAATTAAATAGCAGTATTAAACTGATAACAGATACAGAAATTTCAAGACCACATTTTTTTCTGAATGGATAGAACATATAATGCTTTACCAATGAATTTAAAATTGTTAAACTATTTTCACTTTTATTATAATAAATACAATCTACTAAAAAGAAAAACAAAAACAGGAAATAAAAGCATTGTATACATCCGAATTTGTGAAGGGGGAAATCCATGCATAGTATGACTGGATTTGGTCATGTATCTGGGGTAGTGCGTGGCTCGCTTATTTCTTTGGAAATAAATTCTGTAAATCATCGTTCCTTAGAAATAAGTATTCGACTCCCATCATTATGGGGCTCTATAGAAACTTTTATACGAGATAAAATTAGACAAAAAATAAATCGTGGAAAAATTCACGTTTGGATTCGGCGACAAATTACCGAAACAACAGAACCTACATTTGCATTCAATGAAACCGTAGCAAAAGAATACATATCGAGCATAAAGAAAATGCAGGAATTATTAAACACAACTGAAGAAATTTCATTAAATACTTTGGTTCAATTGCCAGGAATATTTGACACTTCAATTTCAGATGAAGAGATAGAACAGATAAAATTCGAAATGGAACCATTAATAGAACTCGCCATTGAAAAATTGAATCAATCAAGAGCCATAGAAGGTTCGGAAATAGAACAACAATTAAAGAACCATTTTGACGAACTTAAAAATGGAATTACGTCATTAGAACAAAAGATACCTGAACTATGCGAGGTTCAAAAAGAACGGATTCGGTTAAAGTTAGCAGAGATTACCATTGACCCATCTGTTAAAGAAGAACGACTCGCAATGGAAATGGTGTTATGGGCAGACAAATTGGACATTACCGAAGAAGTCAACCGTATTAAATCGCATTTAAACCGTGTTGATGAACTGTTTCAAACAGAGCAATGTGGAAAACCGTTAAATTTCATAACTCAAGAAATAGGAAGAGAACTGAATACCATCAGTGCCAAACTACGTGATGCTGAGTTAGCATGGCAATTAGTCCAGATGAAAACATTATTGGAAAAAATACGAGAACAAATACAGAATGTGGAGTAATTTCTGTGGGCCAAAATAATCTCATGATTGTCATTTCTGCCCCGTCTGGCGTCGGAAAAACGACAGTGATTCAATATTTACTCTCACAGAGAAATGATCTGGCTATCTCCATCTCCGCAACAACCCGAAAACCAAGAATGAATGAACAACACGGGGTTCATTACTACTTCCTGTCAGAAGAAGAATTTAACCAGAAAATTCAGACAGGTGAATTTGTAGAATATGCAAAGGTGCACGATGATTTATACGGAACATTGTATTCCGAACTACAACGACATATTAACGAAAAAAAAGATATTATCCTCGAATTAGATATTCAAGGAATGCGAAGTATTAAAAAGAAATTTCCCGAAACAGTCACTGTTTTTCTTATGCCACCATCATTAAAAGAAATGGAGATACGATTAAAAGGACGCGGTACCGAAAATGAAGAAAAAATACAAAAACGACTAAAACGCGCCTATGACGAAATGAAAGCAAGGTATGAATTCGATTATACTATTATAAATTATGAAATTGACCAATGTGCTTTCGATTTAAATACCATTATCAATGCAGAACATCTACGCTCAAGTCGTGTTGAAATAAATTTTGAATAAATACATAACAGGAGGATAATTAAATGCCTGCACCGTTTTATGTCGATGAGCTAAGAACAAAGATTGATAGTTTGTATCGTTTGGTCATTGTTTCTACCAAACGTGTCAATCAAATCATGAAAAGTGAAAAGCATGCTTTCGGCAAAAAGAAAAAGCCAACTATACTCACACTTGAAGAATTTATGGATGGTAAAATTACATACCGTAAAAACGAAAAAGATGACCTAACTGAAATTTAACACATTAAACTCAACAATGGGTTCATCTCTAAAAGAAAAAACCATCTTGTTAGGGGTAACAGGTTCTATTTCTATCTACAAAAGTTGTGAATTATGTAGCCGTCTCGTTCAGGCAGGAGCCCGAGTTTTTGTTGCTATGACCACTAATGCCCAAAAACTTATAGGTCCTGCCACATTCGAAAGCATCTCAGGAAATCCTGTTATCACAGGTATGTTTGAACCTTACACGTTGGGTCCATTGTCCCACATCAAATTATCTCACGAAATAGACCTATTTGTTGTTGCTCCTGCCACAGCCAATATCTTGGCAAAAACAGCACACGGAATCGCCGATGACTGGGTTAGCACTGCCCTTTTAGCAACCACAGCACCTATCCTTTGGGCTCCCGCAATGAACCCACAAATGTTCTTAAACCCTGCAACTCAGTCCAATATAGATATACTGAAAAAAAGAGGCAACGTATTTATCGGTCCAGCAACTGGCTCAACTGCATGCGGAGAAACAGGACCTGGACGAATGGAAGAACCTATCTACATCTTTGAGGAAATAGACATTATTTTAGGCGAACCAAAAGACTTTGCAGGCAAACGAATCCTTATCACCAGTGGACCTACACAGGAACCTATTGACCCTGTTAGATATATTAGTAACCGCTCTTCAGGAAAAATGGGCAAGGCTCTGGCAATGGAAGCACTACGACGCGGTGCAGAAGTAACAATAATTTCTGGGCCCGCTTCCGAATTGCCACCGAAGCAAGCAAATACAATATATGTCAGAACAGCACAAGAAATGTACGAAGAAACAATAAAAAGATTCCCCGAATACGACATTTTTATCGGCTCTGCTGCTGTTGCTGACTACCGAGTTGCAGACCCGACAGACGAGAAGCATAAAAGAAATGGAAAAATGCATCAACTGGAACTAATACCAAATCCTGATATTACAAAAACAGTCGGAGGTATGAAAAAACCAAACCAAATTACTGTCGGTTTCGCCGCAGAAACGCATCATCTTATCGAATACGCTCAGGAAAAACTGAAGAAAAAGAACCTCGATTTAATCATTGCAAATCAGGTAGGAGGCGAAAACTGTGCATTTGGCTCAGATTACGTTTATGCACTGATGATAACCCCACAAACTATCGATGAAAAACCCGAATATATCCCCAAAAACGAATTAACCTGCCGTATCTTCAACCGCATCAGTGAAATAATGAAGACAAAACAACACCCACAAATCTGATTTCCCCTCCACATACTTAATCTCCCCTTTATTCTCCTGCCCAAAAACATAACTCTCCCTAAATCTCCTTATGACCCCGAAGGGATTATAAGTGGTAAAGGGTTTGTATGTCTCACAGTCCAAGAGAGTCACATAGCTTGCCTTAGATAAGTTAATGATACTATGCACCTTTAGGTCTGTTTACCTTTTTCTTCCCCTAAGTTTTAATTGGGGGTATGAACATAATCTTTTTATAATTTTATACTAAACTCCTTGAACGATAATTTATCTTAAAGTTGCAGTATTAGGAATATTTATTTAGAGAACTTAATTTAAAAAGTGTATAATTTATATAACACGATTATATATTTAGTGATGAAGGTTAAAAATGTCAAATAAAAAGAAATTTCAAAAAATGTTGTTCCCCAAGAACGTATATCGGCTTATAGGCTTTTTAATTTTGATGTTGAGCGTACAACATTTTAGTGTGTATGCTGAATTGACAATGACTCTACAATTAAGTGGCGATGGGCTTTGTCCCGATACTCCTGATTGTTATATTCCAAATTCACCTATTTCCGTTACATTGAATATTTCGGGTGAAACAGAGACACCTATCACAGCAATTGGCATACAAGGAATTGTTCCAATAGAGTGGACCTATAAAGGAATCTCTGGACAATTCACCACCCAGCCAAGTGCAAAATACGAATACGACACTGAAAAAAACGCTAATATACTGGATATTTTTTGGATTACACCCCCTTCATTACCTATTCAAGTAATTATAGACTTTGTTTCCCCATCAAATAATCTTGTAAATCAATGTCTTACATTTGCCACAATGTATCGATTAAATGGACCTCAATTAGAAACGCAACCTGACACATCTTGCCTTTCTGCTAAAAATACAGAAGGTGAAGGAACGAGTGAAGGGAACCCCACCGAAGGACAGGTACCCGAAGGTGAAGGAACAAGTGAAGGGAGCCCCACC